>CAMBZY010000091.1 GCA_945872325.1 Candidatus Kuenenia stuttgartensis
CTCTCGTCAGATGAACAAGGAAAACCGTGTGATTGAGCGGGTGGATGCGCTTGTCTCATTCCAATTCGGCGATCGCCGCCCACACGACCCACCTGCCCCGCCCAAGACGGATAAGCCCAAAGACGAGCCCAAAAAGCCTGAATCAAAGACTCCGGAAAAAGCTCCAAAGCCTTCCGAAGAGAAGAAGACTGAAAAGAAGCCGCAAACATTCGGTCCTCTGGAATTGGCCATGGCCGATCCGCCCAAACCGGCAGACAAGCCGAAAGTAGAGGCAAAAGTTGAGCCGAAAAAAGCGGAGGTTGCAAAGGATAAGCCCAAGGACGAGCCAAAGAAGCCTGAGAATGATCCGGAAGCTCTGAAAAAGAAGATTGAGGAACAGAAGCGTAAACAGAGAGAATCTGAGCGCAAGCAGCGTGAGCTTCAAAAGAAGAAAGATGAAGAGGCCAAACAGTTTTCGGCACGATGGCAAGGTTCGGTGCTGGCTCCTGAATCGGGCGAATTTGAATTTGTGGTACGCACGGAAAACGCGTTTCGCCTGTGGGTCAACGACAATGAAAAGCCGTTGATGGACGCCTGGGTTAAGTCTGGTAGCGATAAAGAGTTCCGGCAGACCATCAAGCTCAACGGCGGGCGGGCTTACCTGATTCGTCTGGAGATGTTCAAATTTCGAGAGCCGACAGCCTCGATGGAACTGGCCTGGAAACGGCCTGGTTCAAGTGTCACGGAAATCATTACAGCACGTCATTTGAGCCCGACATGGAACCCCAAGCGGTTCATCGTGACAACTCCGTTCCCGCCCGATGATCGGAGCTTTGGGTATGAGCGAGGCATTTCGATTTCAAAGGCTTGGGAATCGGCGACGACCGATGCTGCGATTGAGACAGCGAACCATGTTCTCGAAAATCTGAACGACCTGGCTGGGACCAAGTCTGGCGATCAGGATCGTAGTGAAAAGATTCGCCAGTTTGCTGTCAAATTTACGGAACGGGCGTTTCGCAGGCCGCTCACGGAATCTCAGCGCAAGTTGTATGTTGACAGGCAGTTCGAGAATGTCAAAGACGTTGATCTGGCCCTTCGGCGAGCGATTCTTCTGACTTTGAAGTCGCCCCGGTTTCTGTATCTGGAGGGGCATGGGAATACGCTTGATGCTTATGATATTGCATCGAGACTGTCGTTCGCATTGTGGGATTCGATTCCTGACCAGCCCTTGCTTGAGGTGGCAGCAAAGAGCCAGCTTGGTAAGCCGGAACAGGTGGAGGCCCAGGCTGGAAGGATGAGCCGTGACCCGCGTTCCAGTCAGAAGATGCGTGAATTTTTGATGTCGTGGCTGAGACTTGAAGGCACGCCCGATCTCTCGAAGGATCCCAAGACATTTCCTGAATTCACAAATGAAGTGATTGCCGACCTGCGGACGTCTTTGGAAATGACTCTCGACGATTTCATTGTCTCTGAGAAGCCTGATCAGCGCGTGCTTTTGAATGGTACAGACTGGTACGCAAATGATCGAATGGCGAAGATTTATGATGTAAAACTTGCTCCTGGAACAGGCTTTCGCAAGGTGGTTAAAACCTCTGACAAGCCGAAGGCGGGCCGCACGGGTGTGATTACCCATCCTTATATGATGGCTCATCTTGCATACACAAAGTCGACTTCGCCGATTCACCGGGGCGTGTTTTTATCAAGAAATGTTCTGGGCCGGGGGATCAAGCCACCTCCAATTGCGGTTTCTCCGCTGGCCCCAGACCTTCATCCGGACCTGACTACGCGTCAGAGGGTGGCTCTCCAGACCAGTCCATCCGCGTGTGTGACTTGTCATAACACGATCAATCCGCTGGGTTTTGCGCTCGAGCATTTTGATGCGATCGGCCGATATCGTGATCAGGAAAAGGGCAAGCCGATCGACTCAACGGGCGATTACTTGAACAAGAGTGGCTCTACGGTGAGGTTTGACGGATCGGAACAGCTCGGCGAATTTCTTGGAACGGCGGAAGAGCCACAATTGGCGATTGTCATGCAGCTGTTTCACCACACCAACAAACAGCCGATTCTGGCATATGGCCTGAACGTGCCTGAAGAGCTTCGAAAGCTCTATGTGGCTGATGGATACAACATGAGAAAGCTCATGGCCAAGAGTGCTGCAGTGGCCGCTCTGGGTACGAAAAAACCGGTTGAAACGAACAAATCGCCGGCTGTAGCGGTACGAACGGAAAACGATCGTCGCTGATCGTGATGATGACCTGATACAATAAGAAGATAGAAAAAATATCGTCTGCCAGATGAAGGGATCTGAATCGAATGAGCCGTACCACGAACCGCCGCGAATTTGTCCGCGACCTTGGCCTTAAGGCCACGGCCCTGCCCTTTTTGCTGAACCTTCCGAGCCTTGGCTTTGCCAATCAGCAAGCTCGTAAGAAGCGTCTGGTGGTGATGTTCAGCCCTAATGGAGTCTTCCCGGACCAATTCTGGCCATCGGAAACTGGCTCGGATTTTACATTCAAAGAGAGCCTGAAGCCGCTTGAGGCTTTCAAGAAGCAGACGATGATTCTGCACGGACTTTGCGACAAGGTTCGTGGAGATGGCGATAACCACATGCGTGGGATGGGCTGTCTGCTGACCGGTACAGAGCTTTTTCCCGGCAACATTCAAGGCGGTTCCGACACGCCCGCCGGTTGGGCATCGGGCATTTCGATTGATCAGGAGATCAAGAATTTCCTGCAGAAAGATGCCGCGACACGCACCCGGTTTGGCTCTCTCGAGTTTGGAGTGATGGTTCCCGAGCGGGCCGACACCTGGACACGCATGGTTTATTCTGGGGCCAACAAGCCGATCTCGCCGATCGACGACCCCTATCAGATGTTTAACAAGCTTTATGGGCGGATGAAAGATCAGGAGAGCCTGCGCAGTATTCTCGATGATGTGCGGGACGACTTGAAAACGCTGGGCAATGTCGTGAGCGCTGAAGATCGCCATCTTCTCGAAGAGCACGCCGGTTTTGTACGTGAGATGGAGCAGGAGCTGCAGGCATCGAAGAAGGATATGGGCCATGCGGTTCCCGAAATGGAGCCGGGTGTGCGGAAGGACAACAACAATATTCCGCAGATCAGCAAGATGCAGATTGATCTTATGGTGAATAGCTTTGTGAACGATTTCTCGCGGATCGCGACCCTCCAGTACACCAACTCTGTGGGTATGGCCCGGATGCGCTGGCTGGGGATTGAAGAGGGTCACCACGAGCTTTCGCACAACCCGGATACGGACACTGCGTCTGTGGATAAGCTCACCAAAATCAACAAGTGGTTTGCTGAACAGTTGGCCTATATGGCCAAGCGGATGGCCGAGACACCTGAGCCGGGCGGCAACGGCTCACTTCTGGATAACACTCTGATTATCTGGACAAACGAGCTGGGCAAAGGCAACAGCCACACCTTGGACAACATTCCGTTTGTTCTGGTAGGCAATGGTTTGGACTTTAAGATGGGGCAGTCACTGAAGTTGCCACGCGTGGCTCACAACCGGTTCCTGATGTCTCTGGCACATGGCTTCGGGCACCATGTGAAGTCGCACGGAAATCGCGACTTCTGCAACGATGGTCCTCTGACAGGCTTGAGTTGATTCAGAGCGTACTATACAGGCAGCTCCTCCGGTGCTCAAATACATGGATCTTTGATTTGTTGTCCAGAGGACATACACCTATGAATAGGTGGATCCTCTGGAGCCCAAATCGACGGATCTTTGATTTTTTGTCCGACTGGAGTGAAGGCGATCAGTTCTTAAGACAGATTTGATTTACGCCAGAGTTAAAATTTTAAAATCATTGTTTGTAATATGTTAGACATGTAATGTAGTGTTTTTCATTACAGTTTTGTCATCTTATTTTACGATTTTGTTTCGCACTTTTTCTGACAGGTGTATTCTATTCCATTAGTGATGCCGAATCACGAAGTGCCGATTTCCTGAGTTTTGCAGACGAGTGGATGAAAAGATTGCTCGTTTCAGTGGTTTAGATAAGTCTGATGGACGATGTTGGCAAGTTTGGGAATCTGGCAGATGATTCATGAGGGTTGGTTGGTTGCCAGGTTTTTGATAGAAATTCGGATCGATTGGCTAGAACAAAATAGGCAAAAGGTGTCACAGACCAATGGTGCTGGAATCAGAGAAAAAAACCGAAAATGACGACGAGCTTTGCTCGGATAAAACCATTGAAAATCTGTTGAATCTGCCATTTGAAACAACGGCTTTGCCTAAGATTTCGCCGTTGATTTATCAGCAGTTACTTAAGACGATGCGTGAAGGGCTCTGGATGATCGATGCCAACGGGATCACGTCCTTTGTGAATGATCAGATGGCCGAGATTTTGGGATACGAGTCATCTGAGATGGTCGGCAAATCGTTTTTTGAGTTCATGGATCCATCGTCACGGAGGGATGCATCTGTACTTTTCGAAAGCCGTCGCGATGGGATCAGTGAATCTCATGAATTTCAATTTGTGACCAAGCTTGGAGAACGTCGCTGGACGGTTTTGGTTTGTAGTTCATTCAGTAATCAATCAGGTCAATTTCAAGGTGCCGTGGCGACTGTTTACGATATTTCGGAAAAACGTCGGGAGGAGTTGGTCCATCGAGAAAATGAACAAAGCCTGCGGATGTTGCTTGAGAAACTGCCGGTGACGGCATGGTCCATCGACCATGACTATCGGATTCTAAGTTCTTATGGGCATGGCTTGAAACAGATGGGCTTGGAGAACAATCAATTGGTTGGAACGTCACTGAAAGATTTTGTAAAACGGCTCGACAGGGAGACAGGCGATCGACTTTTGGCTGAGCATCAAAAGGCACTTGAAGGTGAATCTGTTCAATTTGAATCACAAGCATTTGGACGTGTGATTTATAATATTTTAGAGCCATTGCAAGGCAGTGAGGGCGAGCCGATTGGATTGATTGGAATATCGGTTGACATTACAGAGCGTAATGAGTCTCAGAGAAGGCTTCAAGAAAGTGAAGCGCACCAGCGAGCGATTTTGAATACAGCAATCGATGCGATTTTATCCGTTGATGAGGCAGGAGTCATTATTTCAGCGAACACGGCATCGGAGAAGTTTTTTGATTATTCCCAAGTGGAATTGATCGGAATGTTTATCCATGAAATTCTGGTTTCACATTTCAATATATTCAACCGTCCAGTAGGCCAGAAGATCAATTGTGGCAATGATTTGGAAATGATATACAAGCCGGTTGCTGAAATGACAGGTTTAAAGAAGCGGAATATTGAGATGGATCAGGCGAATTTACACTGGTTTGCATTAAAGCGAGATGGGAGCAAGGTACCGGTCGAAATTTCCACAGGCCAGATTGATGGGATACCGATGAAGACCATGGTGATTCGCGATGTTTCGAGCATCAGGGCATTGCAGCGTCAACTCGTTTCGATCACAGAGGATCAGGAGCGGCGGATTGGTCAGGAATTGCACGATGATATTGGCCAGGAAATGACAGGTGCAGCCATGCTGACAGAAGCTTTAATCAGTGACTTGAAGCGATTGAATATGGGTAGTGAAGTTTTAGAATTGGCAGAGCGGATTCAGTCGCGTCTGGCACGTTCAAGAGGAGTGGTTCGCAAATTGGCCAGAGGTTTGGCTCTGGAAGTGATTGACTCCACAGGGCTGTGCCATGAACTGGAAGAATTATCCACAAGCATTCGTGCATTACATCTTCTGGATTGCATTTGGGATCCCCCTGAACGGAGCTTGAATATCGATCCTGAAACGGCAACACAACTTTTCAGGATCGCTCAGGAGGCGGTCAATAATGCTCTGAAACATTCAGGAGCAACAATGATTGAAATTGGATTGACGGAAAAGCTCGGTTTAAACTCTTGGGAATTAAAGATTACAGATAATGGCAAGGGGATTTCTGAATCGATATGGAATGATGAAGTTGGTGGGATGGGGTTGCGGATTATGCGTTATCGTGCCAAATTGATTGGTGGACAAATGGAATTTCAGGTTTCTGCCGAAGCCGGGACAAGAGTGATTTGTAATTTTCAGGAGCTTGCATAAGGTGATTGAAACTAGAGATTCTCAAGATCCGATCCGCGTGATTCTGGTGGATGACCATCAGGCGATTCTTGAAGGTATGACGACGTGGATCAATCGTCAGCCTGATATGCAGATGATCGGATCGGTATCAGATGCCAATCTGGCCATGAAACTAATAGAGAAAGAGGCTCCGCAAGTTGCGATTGTTGACCTTTCACTTCGTGACAGCGACGGTATTGATTTGATCAAACGGATACTATTAAGAAGTCCGGAGATCAATGTGCTTGTCTGTTCGATGTACCCGGAAATACCCTACGCTCAAAGAGCTTTGAACAGTGGGGCCAAAGGTTATATTTCGAAGGATTGCAGCAGCGAAGAGATTATCGAGGCGATTCGGACGATTGCCGATGGCAAGTATCATACAAGCAAAGCTGTATCGGAGTGGCTCTTAAAGGCTCAGTTTGGCCGGAAAAAAATGGGTGCCTCCCCAAATAGAGGTACTTATGAGGACTTGTCGGATCGAGAACTTCAAGTTTTCGAGCATATCGGTAAAGGATTAACGACCATTGAAATTGCATCGCGACTGCATTTGAGCAGCCACACCGTAGAGACATACCGGCAGCGAATGAAGGCCAAACTTGGTATCAAACACAATTCTGAACTGGGATTTAAGGCGACCCAGTGGGTGTTAGAGAAACAGAAGATAGACGAGATTTGAGGAAGAGATTGAGACTTTCTTGGCTCATACCGGATTCCTGGCTGGTCCATAAAATATGTTTTGCATTGGCTTTAAGCACCAACGTTGCGGCCCATACCAGCCAAGGCCAGCGGCCTTGGTCGTGAGGACTTCTTAATGGCTTACTCGTACCTTGGGCGTTGCCCAAGGCTGGTATGGGTCGGGCCTTTGGCCCTAAAACCAAATCACATTTAATGCTTGGAGATTGATGATGGCCGCCCTGCACCGCCATGGGCGAGTAACTGATCCACGGCCAAGCCAATATCCGCCTGCTTCATGAGCGATTCGCCCACCAGAATTGCTGATACTCCAGCAGCCTCAAGCCGCGCCACGTCTTCGTGCGTTTTGATACCACTTTCACTGACCAGTGGGATGTTGGGCGGAATTCGGTCGCGCATCCGCAGAGTGGTTTCCAAGTCGGTCTGCATCTTGTGGAGGTCGCGATTATTCACGCCCACCAGATCGGCTCCGCAAGCCAGAACGCGCGGCAGATTGGCTGTATCGTGAAACTCCACCAGAACGGTCATGCCCAAACCGTGAGCTCGGTCTGTGAGAAATGAGAGCTGGGCGTCGTCGAGAATCTCAGCGATTAAAAGCACGGCGTCCGCTCCGGCCAGCCGGGCCTCGACCACCTGATATTCGTCGATCACGAAATCCTTGCGCAGGCAAGGTAACGCTGTGCCCGCTTTGACACGGGCAAGATATGTCAGGTGCCCCTGAAAATATTGCTCGTCTGTCAGGATCGACAGGCAATCAGCGCCGTGATCCTGATAAATCTGAGCAATATCCACCGGGTTGAAATTGGCCCTGATCACACCGGCGGATGGGCTGGCTTTTTTGACTTCGGCGATCAGGCGGATCGGGCCTGGCTGAATGATGGCGGCCTTGAAGTCGCGGATCGGAAACGCAAGTGCGGTTTCCCGAGCCTGATCGACCAGCTCCTCAAGCGGCATCCTGCGCCTGGCTGTAGCCACTTCAAGACGCTTGGTTTCCACAATTCTGTCGAGTATCGTTGCGCCGTTGGCTGACATGCCGGATCCGCCCATTTTTCAATTCGATCGTCGAGTGCTTCTGTATGATCGATTCATAATAACCGTTTTGAAACGGAATTGTCGATCATGGCCCGTGGATCCAAGGCTTATTTCTTGCCCTTGTTCCAGTAAATCCGGACATTGTGGGTGGCGCGGCCGCCGGCAGCGACGTCCGGTCGACCATCTCCGTTGAAATCGGCCACCACCAGATCCTCCACAGCCACTCCCCCATCATCGATCACTTGACGATGGAAAGTCAGGCTCTGTTCGCTGGATACGGGATCGAACAGATAAACGCCTGGCCCAGCAGGTGTACCGGCCTTATTTTTGTCGCGCTGGCCGACGAAAAGTTCGTCGTCGCCATCGCCATCCACATCGGCGGTCCAGAGACCGTGCCCCCAGGTTACGGGCTGGGCGATCACACTTCGTGTCCACATGCCTTGTTCCAGAGGCTCATCCGCCACCCCTACCGGCGTGGGGACCGCTTTTGCGGAAGGCTTGCCGGGTTCTGTGTAAACAGCCACCTGAAATCCATGCCAGGGCTCAATGGTGGCGACATATCGCCGACCATCCTTCAGCCGGCCCATCTTGATTTCGCTTGCGCCTTTGAACGGAGTGGCCGTTTGGTTGCCTGTACCAATCTTTGTGCGGGCAAACTGCTTCTGTGCTTTGTCGTATGACAAAACAAAGACGCCCTCCCAGGCGCAGATCAGAATGTCTTGATCGCCGTCATTGTCGAAATCAACGATCTGCAAATTGTGGGTCGTGTGGAGTGAATCGTCAGCCACAACCGCTGGCCATGCTTGTGTTTCAGGCTTCTCGGGAACACTGTGGACCATGACCCGAACGCCCTTTCCGGTATTCCAGTTCGGAGCTTTTGTGCCGCGGCCTTGCAGAGGAGCGGTGATGAGCTGGGGTTTGCCTGTTCCGAGAACATCGCCAAACCTAAGGCGGTGCATGGTGGGCTCATTGCCGAGCGGATGAATGGTCCATGGCTGACCAGACTGAGTCGGTTGACGCAGCCACTGAAGGGTTCCACCGGTTGCAGTATCTGCGGGCCTCCATGCGGCTCCGAGGGCGAAATCGATACGGCCATCGCCGTCGATGTCCATGGGCTGGAGGCAGACATTGTCTTTCTCTGTACGGTCGCGAATGATGTCCGAGCGTTTCCAGGTCGGGTTTTCGTACCAGACGACGGCATTTTCGGTCACGGCGACCAAGTCGGGTTTGCCATCGGAATTGACGTCGGCCACGGCCAGTGCGTAACAGACCTGACCGACATGCGGGTCGATCTCCTGAGTTTGAAACGAAATTGTGGAAGGCAGATCCGCAGCATCCGCCGAGGC
>CAMBZY010000092.1 GCA_945872325.1 Candidatus Kuenenia stuttgartensis
TAACCGGGGCTAGCGCCAAGACCGGCTAGAAAGATTGGCATACACCGGGTTGGATTGGATATGCGTAACCGGGGCTAGCCCCCAAGACCGGCTAGTAAGATTGACATAGATCCGGTTGGATTGGATATGCGTAACCGGGGCTAGCGCCAAGACCGGCTAGAAAGATTGACATACACACAGGTGGGTTGGATATGCGTAACCGGGGCTAGCGCCAGGACCGGCTAGATAGGCACTGAGCAAAAGCCAACTGAAAAGTCACGCACGATTTCTATCATTCGGAACGGATTCCTGGCCTTTTTCTTAGAAACTCAAATCTACAAGCTGAGGCCCTGCCCTCTTGATTATGATTGACCTTGGACCAATCCAAGGAGTAAACTATCTTTGCAATCATATTGTGTGGGCAACTGGCTTGAAGCTGGATGTTCATCCTGAATTTTTGAGATCGCCGGGACATTGCGACCATGACACAGATTGAAGCCGCCCGCAGCGGTGTGATTACACCCGAAATGGAATTCGTAGCCAAACGCGAGCAACTTGAGCCGGAGCTGATCCGGGCTGAAGTCGCACGCGGTCGCATGGTGATCCCTGCCAATGTGAATCACCTCAAACTCGGTCTTGAGCCGATGTGCATCGGTGTGGCCTCGAAGTGCAAAATTAACGCCAATATCGGCAACTCGGCTGTGACCAGCGATATCGAGAACGAACTGGCCAAACTTCACATGGCCGTCTCGCTCGGTTCCGACACCGTGATGGACCTCTCCACCGGTGGGAATATCGACGCCATCCGTGCCGCAATCATTCAGGCCAGCCCGGTTCCGATCGGCACCGTTCCGATGTATCAGGCCATTCAAAAGGTGAAGTCGGTTGAGGAACTGACAGAAGACGATCTCCTGGAAATGGTCGAACACCAGGCCCGTCAGGGTGTGGATTATATGACCATCCATGCCGGCATTCTGAGCGATTACGTGCCGTTGGCCGCGAACCGGATCACCGGAATCGTGAGCCGGGGCGGCTCTTTGATGGCTCACTGGATGATGGGCCACAAGGCTGAGAATCCGTGGTACACCCGGTTCGACGACCTCTGCGATATCATGAAGAAATATGACGTGACCTTCAGCCTTGGCGATTCCCTCCGCCCAGGTTCGATCGCCGACGCATCCGATGCCGCCCAGTTTGCCGAACTCAAAACTCTGGGCGACCTCACCCGCCGAGCCTGGGCTCGTGGCTGCCAGGTCATGGTGGAAGGTCCTGGGCACGTGCCGATGGACCAGATTCCCATGAACATGGAAAAGCAGGCCATTGAGTGCGACGAGGCCCCCTTCTATGTGCTGGGGCCACTGGTCACGGATATCGCGCCTGGTTACGACCACATCACATCGGCCATCGGAGCCGCCATCGCAGGCTGGCACGGGGCGAGCATGCTTTGCTATGTCACTCCGAAAGAACACCTGGGCTTGCCTGAGCCTGACGATGTACGCCAGGGTGTGATCGCTTATAAGATTGCCGCCCACGCCGCCGACCTTGCCCGCCACCGAAAGGGTAGCCGCGACCGGGACGATGCCCTCTCGCGTGCGCGTTATAATTTTGACTGGGAAGAGCAGTTCCGGCTCTCGCTTGATCCAGAAACCGCTCGCCGCATGCACGATGAAACGCTGCCTCAGGACACGTTCAAATCGGCCAAGTTCTGTAGCATGTGTGGGCCAAAGTTCTGCTCCATGCGGATCAGCGAAGATCTCAAGAAATATGCCACGGCCACTTCCGAACTGGTCGAACTGGGCACCTTCTGATTTTCAATCTCGCAAATTTCATCGGATGATATTTCAAGCCGGAACCTTTGAATGAGGTTCCGGCTTTTTTAATGATTTTTAATCGCCTCAGAATGTAATTCACTGGCCACGCCCATGAGAACTTCGTATTTCTCAAGGCGAGTAATATGCTCGGGCGGTAGATGCTGGACACCTCTGGATGCGCCCCAAATGGCGCCGGCCATGGCGCTGATGGTGTCGACATCGCCCTTCATTTCTTTGATGAATTGCATCATGGAAAGGAACGAGCATTTCTGAAATCGGGCCGCCAGATAAACGGCGGTGACACACGAATGAGTCGCGGCAATTCCATTCCCAAGTGATTTTGCGACTTGTTTTGAGGGAGCTTCGTTTTTGGAATTCAGCCAATCCATTGCCATTTCAAATCGCGATAAAAATTCGTCGTGTGCGCAATCCTCAAAAGCAAGCCGAATGAGTTCCAGCCCGTCGCTCCCCTGCACTGCTGCGGCGGTGGCTTTGGCGACGATCACTGCGCCTTCCAATCCGAGCGGATGGGCGTGGGTGATCATGGCGGAATCTGTTGCGGCATTTTTTAATGGATCAGGCTTATCGAAATAAAAGAGGCCAATGACAGGGGCCCGCATGGCGGCTCCGTTGCCATAGGAACCGGTCGGAAATATCAGGCGGTTGGCTTGCCGCCAGTCCGCACCTTTGGCGATCTTTTTTAATAATCGCGCTGCACCAGGGCCATAGCCTCGGCTCCAGTGATAGCTCTGAGCAAACCGGCGGGCGAGATCGTCGGGATTTATGGACGAATTTATGATGAGCGATTTGGCGATATCGAGCGACATTTGGGTGTCGTCCGTCCAGCGCATCTGGCCATGCCGGGTTTTGCCGATGAGCCTCCAGGCCAGACGTTCCAATGGCCCGCCTTCAAACGGCGCCCCCAAGGCATCGCCCAGAGCCAGGCCCAGCAAACAGCCTTGGAAATGATCGAGTTTCATGATAGGCATTTGCAAGTGATTTTTGGATACATGTTCCAATTAGAGTCTATGGATGGCTTTGTCATAAATTCGATTGATATTCAGAAAAGAGCCATCGTTGCATTTCGTCATGTGAACTCAAATAGCAAGTGGATAGACGCGATGATGTTTCAGGATTTATGAAACGGTCCACAGAGCGAGGCTTGAATATCGTCATCTGTAATTTGGGGATAGTTTTCAAGAACTTGTTGATGAGACCAGCCTTCCGCCAGTAATTCAATAATAAATTCCACCGAAATCCGCGTGCCTTGAATGATTGGTTTTCCTACCAGAATTTCAGGGTTTACAACAATCCTGTTCTCACCGTTCACTTGCTTGCTCCTTTGATTCGAATCTATAAATCTTCCGATTCCTCATTATGAGACATTTCTCAGGTCAATGCCACAGATTTTATCGAGCCAGGTCTAGCGTCAAGCAGACATGGCAAGGTAGGGCGTCTGGTTCGGACTGCTGATGTCCTTCAGACATACGTATTAATAGAGGTCTCCGATGGAGCCACGAATGAAGAATGTCTGGTTCGGGCTGATGATGTCCTAAGGAACAGGCCGAGAATAACTTCCGGTTTTTAGTCCAATCGTAGCCAAGCACAATTTGGTCGTTATCTAACTAGCCGGTCTTGACGCTAGCCCCGGTTTTTTATCTTCCGCGAACCGGGGGCTAGCGCCCGGCGGCTAGATTCAAACCAAGAAACCGGAGGCTTGCGCCTCTTATCTAGCCGGTCTTGGCGCTAGCCCCGGTTAATTGGTTTGAAAACGGGAAGTTATTTCCGGCCTGATTCTTAGGACATGCCTATTAATAGATGTCTCCGCTGGAGCCCAATCACCCCAAAACCGGATATCTTTTCTCGCCAGTTACGAAAAAGCACAGGAATCAGAAGTCCTAAAATCGAGCATTGATATTCATCCTCATCATGAATAAATTCAATCACCCAGCCATTCCAAACCGATGCCTGGCATTAGGGATCCAAGCGATGCATCTGGGGCGATGTCCAAGATCGTAATTAAACCTCTTTGCGATTTCTCGGACTGCATTTGTTTTTTGATCTTCGGGTTTCGTTTCAAAAACTCTTCATATTCAAGCTCATTCAAAAGCCCTCGATCCAGCAGCAATGGACCGGATTGATAGGCTTGAAGGTCTGGCAGGTTGGCCAGCCTGCCAGGCCCGAAGCCAGAAGTCGGTGTGGCGTTTCGCAGTTGCCAGCGCACGGCCGGGCTCACATATAAGGAAACTGTTCTACCTTTGGATACACTGGCTTGGATCTGTGGAACAAGTTTTACGATATCCGCTTTCAGCGCCCCCCTGCCCGACCAGACTCCCGGGAGTTGCAAAGGGATTTGAAAACTTGTCACCATGAAGAAAATCAACAGCCCGGCGACGAATTCTTTCTTGCGAACAACGGTCCGGAAATTCAGTGGCGTCAGATCAGATAAAAATTGCCCCGACCAGATTTCATCGAGGATGGATCCTGCCACCACAAAACAGGCCATCATTGTGGGTAGCCAAAGACGTGCATAGGGATGATAAAACGGGGTCAGGATTGACAGAAAAATCAGCCAGACGGCAATCAGCTTGAGACCCACTTCCGGCGATCGCAGAAGCCGGGGTGCCCTGATGATGGAGCAGATCCAGATTCCATTAGGTATCAGACATAGTAAAATGGTCCAAACCACAGGCCATTTGATTTTCGTTTGAGTCGCCTGATTTTGATTTGAAGCCCCAACCCAGATGCAACCCACCACGACCAGAATCATGAGCGACCACTGCCATTGAAAAACCGATGCCTGAGCCAGTTGCAATTTCAAATGACTGAACCAGGTTTCAACCCCACCCATGTATCCACTGTGGTGTTTCATCAGGGCGCGGTATCCGCCATGACGCTCCACAAACTGGATCCACGGTAGATAGATCAGGAATGCAATGAGTATGGCGAATAGGCCCCAGCCGATGCGTTTGGCAAATAAATGGAAATCGCGAACCTTTTCACGTGGAACATAGGCAACATCCACCAAGGCGGTCAGGGCGACAATCACGCCTGTCAAGGCTCCGTTGTATTTTGTGAGTTGCGTAAGGCCTACGCCTGCACCAAATAATATTGAGGAAATAAAACTGGGGCGTATCAAGAAATGAAGTCCGTAATAAATCGTTGAAAGCCAGACCAGCATCAGGGGAGCATCGGTCAAAGCCGATCGGCTGAAGGCGATGCCTGCGCCTGATGTGGCCAACAGGATGGCTGAGAAAAGTCCTGCCTGAGGGGTGAAGATTTTTGCAGACAGTCGCCCGATCACCAGCACGGCGAAGCTGCCGCACAAGAGACCAGGGAGAATCGCAGAGAAGTCGGACGGGCCGCCCAGCAAAATATTACAGATACCAATTTGCACGGATGTGACTGGCGGGCCGTAAGGAATTAGTGCGGGATCGAGTGAGGCCAGCCCACCACGGGCGAACGGCCACTCGCCGGCGAATGCATAAATGCCTTCGTCGAAATGGTCGAGGCCAATCGAGCCTGGCCAGCTGAGCCTTAGAAGCAAGCCGGTGAGGAAGATCAGCCCAAGCCGTTTTTTCTGGCTGATGATGTTGGCGGCTGGTGCATCGGCCACTTTTTTCAAGGGCTCCTTTGGGGAATGATCATCGACTCACAGATCTAGATCTATCATAATGAGTCCATTCCCGGTCAAGCCAATCTTAATCGCCCATGCATGGCAAAATCGAAAAATGATCACGCTCTACACCGATCGACGGATGATTAATCACAAGACTCCTGCTGGACACCCTGAACGGCCGGAGCGGCTTGCGGCACTGCTTGATCACTGGGAAAAGAAAGGCCATAAGGCTGCCATGCGGGCCGGCTCGTTTGGTGAAGTGACCCGCCCTGCACTGTCTCGAATTCATTCAGGCGATTATCTGGACGACCTCGAAGCCGAATCCCCCCGGGCCACAGACGACCGCCCGATTATGCTTGATCCCGACACCCACATGGCCCTCGGTACGCTCACGGCCGCCCGGCTTGCTGCTGGTGCCGCCGTGGCTGCTGTGGATCAAGTCATGAAGGCCGACGCCAACGACCGTATCGCCTTCTGTGCTGTCCGTCCGCCAGGCCATCATGCCAGGGTCCATTCTGCGATGGGTTTCTGTATCTATTCCACGATTGCTGTGGCGGCGGCTCATGCCCGCGATCAGCTTGGGCTGGAACGGATCCTGATCGTTGATTTTGATGTGCATCATGGGAATGGGACTCAGGAGATTTTTTACGACGACAATCGGGTCGGTTTCGTCTCCATCCACCGGCATCCGTTTTATCCAGGCACCGGCAAGGCCGACGAATCGGGCCGGGGTCGTGGAGCCGGTTTCACGTGGAACGCGCCTCTGGGAGCCTCCACCAGTCGGACAGCCTATCATTCGGCGTTCGAGAAGGTTCTGGAAACTGCGGCGGAAAAGATGCGGCCCCAGCTCGTTTTGATCTCGGCCGGGTTCGACGCCCACCGGCTCGACCCTGTGGGCGGGCTTAATCTGGAGACCGAAGATTTTGGTCTCATCACAAAAGCCTTGATGAATGTGGCCAACACCCACTGTGGAGGACGCATCGTGAGCTTGCTTGAGGGCGGTTACAACGTCGACAAGCTCGTGGAATCAGCCACCCTTCATATTGAAACTTTGGGATGTCGGCCGGAATCGCTGATCAAGAATTGATCGATCTAAATGCAACAGGGAAGCCCATCATGACCGTGGACCAGAACCAGCCGCAAGGCATTCAGCAGTTTGATTCAACCGACTCAGGTTCTGACCTGATCAGCGATGCACCGTCTAAGCCTGACCTGAGGCCCGTGAAGCTGATCCTGCTGGCCATGATTCTGGGAATTGCAACTGGGCTCCTGTTTGGGACCAAAGCCGTAGTTGTAGGCCCGATTGGTTCGACCATCATTGGGATGATCAAAACGCTGGCTGGTCCGCTGATCCTGTTCGCCGTGCTTGAGGCGTTTCTGAAAACCGAAATGACCTGGAAGCAGGCCTGGCGGATGATCTCTGTCGCCGCCATCAATGGGGCCTGTGCCGTCGTCATCGGCCTGACTCTGGCGAACGTGATTCAGCCTGGGGTGGGCTGGAAGCCGTCAGCCGATTTGAAATCAGCGGCATCGACGACAATCAAACCGGCCAGTCGCAAGATTGAGCCTTTGAAAGAGATTCTCGGATATGTGCCACAGAACATCGTTCAGCCTTTCCTTGATAATCAGGTGATTTCAATTGTGCTTTTGGCCGTATTGATTGGGGCTGCATTAAGGCGGGTGCAGCAGTTTCAGATCCATCAGGGGCGAACCGATTATGTGGCTGTGGAGCACGCTGTGGTGACTGGCTTTGAAGTCATTCAGCAAATCATGCGCTGGGTGGTGGCACTGGTTCCCCTGGCTGTGTTTAGCGTGGTGGCCAAAGCGGTGGGCGAAGGCGGGCTGGCCAAGCTGGCCTTGCTGGGGCCTTATGTGCTGGTGGTGACGGGCGGGCTGGCGATCCAGATTTTGGTGGTCTATCAAAGCTGGATATTTTGGGGCACCCGATATTCTTTGAAGCAGTTCTGGGCAGCTGCCCGGCATCCAGTCACAGTGGCGATGGGCACATCGAGCAGCCTGGCGACCATGCGCGACACCTTGATTGCACTTGAGCAAAAGCTGGGTGTGAGCAAGTCGGCGGCGCGGTTGGCGGCGTGCGTCGGGACGAATTTAAATAACGATGGGATTTTACTCTACGAAGCCATGGCCGTTTTATTCGTGGCCCAGTATGAGGGGATTCACATGACACTGGGCCAGCAGGCCTTGGCGGCCCTGAGTTGCATTATTGCCGGTATTGGGATTGGCGGAGTGCCTGACGCTGGCTTGATCAGCCTGACGATTGTTTTGGCCACGGTGGGTCTGCCTCAGGAAATTGTGCCTCTATTGATGGCTGTCGACTGGCTGCTTTCACGATGCCGGGCCATGACCAATGTGATTAGCGATATGACCCTGGCGGCCACGATTGACGGGAAATTGGGGCAGGAGGGTTCTGGCTGAGATTTGAAGTGGTTTCACGTGGAACGGGGCACGTGATTGATGAACCGGGATGAGATATCCAAACTTGTCGCATCGGCCATGGTTTTAAGAGTTATGGCGTATAGATGTAAAATCACAGGCGATGATTCTGCACAATTGTTGCGGCGATCTATTCCCGATCTATGATAAAATGACCATCAGGAGAATCTAGAAATGAACATGATTTCGATTGACGAATTTCAGAAACGGGTTCCGACCACCATCCGGAAGGTCTGTCAGGATCATGATCCGGTTCTGATTGGCGATGCGGATTCCGGACAGGCCGTGCTGATCTCGCTGGAAGACTACCAGGCCTTGGAAGAAACAGCCTACCTGTTAGAGAGTCCTGCCAACGCCCGTCGTTTGTTCAATGCGATTGATAGTCTGGAGTCGGGACATGGAATTGAAGTGGACCCAAATCAACTCCAATGAAAATCATTTTTTGGAACAAGCCTGGGAGGATTATCTTTATTGGCAGGCCAACGATCTGAGATGTCTTGAGAGAATTCATCTGATCCTAAAGGAAGTCTGCAGAACTCCATTTCAAGGCATCGGTAAGCCTGAGGCTTTGAAACATGTCTTGAAAGGCTATTGGTCAAGAAGAATCAACAGCGAACATCGTTTTGTTTATCGAATCATGGATGGTTCATTATTCATCGCACAAATGAGATACCATTACGAGAAATAAATACGCGAGAGCAATAACAACCCCACTTTATTCGCACCAGTGATGCCGCCCACCCAGCCTCGTGATATCCAACAGATTATCGCCATGAACCTGGCGGCGACGATTGACGGGAAATTCGGGCAGGAGGGTTCTGGCTGAGATTTGAAGCGGTTTCACGTGGAACGGTCGATTGAAATCGATTGATCTCATATTTGGGGCGAGTTACAAGTTGTGGAGAATCGTTTAAATTGAGTAGGGCTCCGTCCATCGATTCGAAACTGTAACGAACGAGGTGAGTGATGAATCAAGACGCGATTCTGAGTGAAGTCAGGAATTGGCCAATAGACGATCAGATTCAACTGGTGGAAGCGCTTTGGACCAGCATTACTGCCCCCAGAGTTGATGATCATGAACTGAGCGAAGCCGAGACGGAGATCTTGATTCAGAGGTTGGCTGAAGACGATCAGCTGGTCTCATGGGAAGC
>CAMBZY010000093.1 GCA_945872325.1 Candidatus Kuenenia stuttgartensis
TTGCTCTGGTCAGTCGAAATATCCCTTCGATCAATCAGACTTCCAGAGACCCTTTGGCTACGATCCAAGATCCATCTGCAGATGCTGTGGTGATCGCCACGCCCACGAACACTCACTATGCCCTCGTCAAAGCCGCGCTTCTGGCTGGCAAACATGTGCTGGTCGAGAAGCCTCTGACACTTGATATGGACGAGGCCTGTGAACTCGCTGAACTTGCTCGTAAAGTTGATAAAATCCTGGCAGTCGGTCACGTCTTTCTGTTCAATAAAGGCGTTCAATTTATTCGCAATTTGATTGAAACCGGTGAACTGGGTGCGATCAATTATATTTTCTCGACCCGAACCAACCTTGGCCCGATCCGAACCGATTGCAACGCTCTGTGGGACCTTGCCAGCCACGACCTTTCGATCATCAATTACTGGCTTGGAACCACGCCCATTTCGGTGACGGCTCGTGGACAAGCCTTTCTGAATCCTTTGATTGAAGATGTGGTTGTCGCCAATTTCACATATCCGGAAAATGTGCTTGCCTGTGTGCATGCAAGCTGGCTGAATCCGAGCAAGGTGCGCCAGATCACCGTGGTTGGAGAAAAGAAAATGGTCATTTTTGATGATATGAATGTGGATGCACCTGTTCGAATATTTCTGAGAACTGTCGATGTTCAGGATCAGCCTGAATATGTCGATTCTTATGGAACATTTCGGATGAATATTCTCCAGGGCGATGTCGTGATTCCGCATATTACAGGTGGTCAGCCTGTTGCAAATCAGATCAATCACTTTATTGATTGCATTCAATCGGGGTCCCAGCCCATCAACTCTGCCGAAATTGCCGTCGATGTGATTCGAGGCCTTGCCGCCGCCGATCGTTCGATGAATACCCAATCCCTGCTCACCATGATTCGTGAAAATTAAAATGAATTCCGACCCAATCGCTCGCCAACCATCTGATATTGCGATTGCACCTCGCATCGGCCATGTCGTTCTGATCTGGTTTATATCGTCAATCATTTTATTCCTCTGTCTGAGTCCGAATTTCAATAAGCCGCTTCAGTGGGATGAAGTCGATTATATTCAAGCAGCTCGCCAGGGCTTTATCAATAATGCAACAGACAGCACAGCCATAGCGCCCCTTGACCTCATCGAATTGATCATATCGAAGTTGAAAAACACAAAAGTTCAAGTCAAGCCATCTTATGTCGAATCCAACGACGTTTTCATGTTGCGTCATACCCATCCGCCTTTTCTACAATATGCTTTGATTCTTGTTGGTCGCGATCATCTTAATCCAGGAAATGAATGGATTCAGCGATTTGTTCAATTCGCCGCTGGAACTGTGATGATCGCCACCATGCTCTGGGGCTACCTAAAACTTGCTGGGCCGAGTATTTCTTACAGTGGACTTGTCACGACAGCCGCTGCTGGTCTCTTGTGCGGCAGCTTTGTCAGCGGAGAGCTCAACTGCCATTTATGGATTGCAATCTCTTTAGTTCCCACTTGCCTTTCTCTCGGACAATTCATGTCCAGCCCTTCCCGAAAAAATGGAGTGATCACTGGCTGTTGGATTGGAGTCAACTTTTTGGGTTTGCAAACCGGCGTCTTTGTTGCATTCTGGTCTGTCATTGCCATCGGAATTTCGATTCTTTTAAAAACCGGCTCAGAAGATTTGTTGGAAAACGGACAATTCAAATACAAGATGCTGGACTGGATTAAAAGGTCGTGCTGGATGCTCATCGGGTTCCTCTTTATTATCCTGATAACATACCCTGCTGCACTCACTCGCCTATCATTATTACGGATATTTGCGCTTTATGCGTTTGTCATCATGAAGGGCAGTGAATATGCCAGTGTCTCGACGAATTACAACCGCTATCTGGCTCTCACATTTCCAATTCTCATCATAGCTTTCATCGGACTGATTCAAACTCTGATCCATATCAGGCATAAACGCTCGAATCATCATACCGCATTCGCAGTGGTTGGTTTTGGATATGGTCTGGTACTTTTGAAGTTCCTGCTTAATATCACTTATATCACTCCAGCCTTGGCGATTATTGCTGTGCTTGGTTCTGCAAGCCTTTCGGCATTCCATAAAAGAACGATTGAAACAATCGTGTGTCTTCTCTTTGTCATCTCGACTGGATATATACTCTATTCCAAGCCAGATCACCTTGACTACGGTACTCTTGAAGGATATTCAAATCTCGGGGCTTTGGTTGAAAAAACGGATGCATTTGTTGAAGGTGGTACAATCCTTCAATATTATATTCCAGATCGGTTTGATAAGTTCTTGCCCATCACCACTGGAGATGGCGGTAAGACTCTGATTCGTCGTGATACATCCACATTGCAATACCTGACGATTACACCTGAAGAACTGGCTGGAAAGATTGTGATTCTCGGTTCGTTTAATGGTCATCCCATGTATGAGTGGGAACGCAGCCTTCCTGCATCTGTCAAGCGATTGCAAGTGCCAGGTATGGGTGGCCGAATCTATCAATTTCCTGATGCTCCCATCATTTCTGAATCCAAAAACTGAGTATTCATCACCATGTCCATTCCTCTTGTAGACCTTCAGGCTCAGTATATTTCGATTAAAACAGAAATCGATCAAGCCATTCAATCGGTATTAAATCACGGTGGTTATATTCTTGGCCCTGAGGTATCGGCTTTTGAGTCCGCTTTTGCATCTTATTGTCAGTCAAAGTATTGCATCGGTGTAGCGAATGGTACAGATGCCATCCACCTGATACTGAAAGCTTTTGAAATAGGCCCTGGCGATGAAGTGATTTTACCGGCCTATACATTTATTGCAACCGCTCTGGGTGTAACTCAGGCTGGTGCCACGCCGGTTCTGGTCGATGTACGTCATGACGATGCTTTGATTGACCTACATCAAATTGAAAAAGCCATTACGCCCAGAACCAAGGCGATCATGCCGGTTCATTTATATGGCCGATGCTGCGATATGAAACCGATTTGTGAACTTGCATTAAAGTACAACCTGAAAGTGATTGAAGATGCAGCGCAGGCACACGGCAGTTCCTATCAAAATCGTCGTGCTGGAAGTCTTGGCCATGCAGCCGCTTTCAGCTTCTATCCTGGTAAAAATCTCGGTGCTTATGGAGATGGTGGAGCCATCACAACCAACGATCCTGAGCTTGCCGATCGTTTGAAACTCCTTCGCAATTGGGGTAGTCGCGTGAAATATCATCATGAAGAACCGGGCCTTAACAGCAGGCTTGATACAATTCAAGCCTCTATTTTAAATGTGAAGTTGCAATACCTTGATCAGTGGAACTCGCTTCGTCGTTCCCGGGCCTCATTATATGACCAGTTGCTCCCGAATTTTAGACAGCCCGTGAATCAGCCTGATAGAGAGCCGGTTTATCATATTTATGCGGTTCGAGTACAAAACAGAGACCAGATTCTGAGCCGTCTCCAAGGGCAGGGCATCGGCGCAGGCGTTCATTATCCGTTCCCGATTCACCAGTTGAAGGCTTATCAGGATCTCTACACCAAGCCGTTTCCAGAGTCGGACGCTTGGGCCGCCGAAGAGCTCAGCCTCCCGATCTATGCCGAGCTTGAGGATGAACAGGTTCGTCATGTGGCATCCAGGCTGATCTCTGAACTGGAATCCATTGAAGTCTGACCCTTCAATTGGCCCGAGGCCGTGATCCCATTCGTTCGGAAGTATTGTTCAGCACTAAATTTGAGACAGAACGACACAGCCTCATCTTCGTCTACAATCTCAGCCAGCAGTCGAACAGCCTTTTCATACGTGGGGTCCGTAAAGTCTTCGTCAGGCCATTCATGAAACGCCACCTGAACGCCCTCCACCAGAGTCGATTCGTTTTGTACTAGAGTCATAAAACGTTGTACAGAAAGATGTTGTGCTTGAACAATTTCGATCGGTTCTGCCACGGTTTCTGCTACCTTGGAAACGTTGTGATCGAACGATTCGGTTTCTGTCAGATAACCGTTTTCAATCACATCAAGGTTCTTGAAACTTTCGTAAGCAGTCGGAACTGGGCCAAACTTTTGAACTTGGTCTGCTTCCCAAAGTTCCATTCCAGTCTTACTGTATCGACGGTTGTTTTGTCGTTCCCTCTGCTTGGTTTCGCGGAGTTCCGCTTGTAGAACCCGGTGTCTCTGTAACTCCCGCCCTTTTTTAAGAGTCTCCAGCCGTCCTTCGAGCTTCTCCACAATTCTTTGAGCTGTGGTCGAGTAACGCAGGGCCAATCTCGACTCGTTCATCAATTCTTTGTCGCCCAGGCCCAAACCCATCGACATCATCCCAAATCGATTCTTCTCCAACTCATACTCAGGCTTGAGTTGATCCTCCACGCCCGACCAGTACGTCAAACGCTCTTTGGCCCGTATCTGCAGCTCCGTTTTTGACTGTCCCGAATCAGGGGCATTTTGCCAGTGATGGTTCGCATGATGTGCGGCACATTTACTCGCCTTGGCTCCTGATTGGCTAAGCCATTCATCGATCTGTTCCTGAGGGCAGGGGCTTGAGGCAACGAATCGTTCAAAGATCCACCATCCGTTGGATCCAATCTCCTGAACGTGGGCCGGAGATTGCTCCGAAAGGATCGCATTCCAGGCCTGATTGAGCGTCATTCCTGATCCGTTAGGGCTGAGCGAATCGGAAATCTGGCTCCAGAGATTTCGAAAAAACTTCGCCCCAAGATACGTTCTGCCAAAGATATGGCAAAATAATAGGGGGCTTTGACTCAGGCTGAACAAGTCACCCTGAAATTTGACCTGTTGTTGTCGATCGAAGAGTTCGCCTGCCCCCTTCATTTCTTGTTCCACTCTCAACGAATGCAGACGATCATGCTCCTGCCTCTTCCAGTAAGCCACCGAAAGTTCGCGAACAATGTGGGATTCCGTCGCGGATTCAGGACTGTAAATCTGGATCAGTTCCTCCTCAATCTGGCCGATCGGTTCCTGGGCATGAGCTGGTAGGTAAACTTTGCTCGAAAGCCCGTGCTTGACTGCATTACCGGCAGGGGAGGTGTTCATTTTGGTCTGCTTTGCATAGATGAGAATAGAAAGTCCTGAATCCGCACTGTTTCTACGATTGCTAAAACAGAGTGCTGAACATGCACGGAATTGGTCCGCTTAAAAAAGCCGGCGGACACAAAGCGAACAATCCGCAAGGCTTCACAGATGAGAGGTGAATTCCAGTTTTGGGAAGATTTTGGGTTTACGGCCAACTGGGAGTGAACCCCTCTCACCTCCGGATCTCAAATCGACGGGCCGGTTCGGCTGTACGTTAACGTAAAGATCTATAAGCCCGGCGTCTCATGTGTCCCTGGTCGCCCTATCCACAAAACGAAATTTTTTAGAATCACTGGATTGACATATCGTGACATCACGATATATACTGGTAGTAGAGTGATCAGTCATTCTTAACCCAAACAGGATCAGGCGACCGAAGCCATGTCACGAACAATCGAACCACCTACGGAACAGGAAATGATCGCTCTGGAAGGGGCTGCTGATTGCTTGCGCACTCTAGCCCATCCCATGCGATTACGGATTCTTCAGATGCTTCTCAAGGATCGGTTTCGTGTTGGAGAACTGGCTGAGGCTTGCGGAATTGCTCCTCATGTTGCCAGTGAGCACCTCCGGTTGCTTCAGAGGTGTGGATTTCTCAAGCCGCTCCGTGAAGGAAGAAACACCTACTATCAAGTGATCGACACGCATGTCGAATCGCTACTCGCCTGTCTGGGCCAGCGTTTTGATTGCGGTTGCCCAACCCCCTAAGTCGCTCCATTCCTACTCTTTTTTGATCCAATATATCGTCATATCACGATATTTCCATTCGATAACGCCAAGCCCCCCAGGACTATTTTGCCATGATTCTTGATCAATATTACCTGAGCTGTCTCTCACACGCCTCTTATATGATTGCAGACGAGACCTCGAAAATCGCAGCGATCGTCGATCCCCAGCGCGATATTGACCAATATCTCGCCGATGCCAAGGCCAAAGGCCTTTCCATCAAGTATGTAATTCTCACCCACTTTCACGCCGATTTTCTCGCAGGCCATATCGAGCTCAGAGACAAAGCCGGCGCTCAAATTGTAATGGCCAATCGCGCTCAGGCGGAATTTGAATGCATGAAAGTCTCCGAAGGAAATGAAATTCCACTGGGGCCAGATGTCACTCTTAAATTCATGGAAACTCCTGGCCATACGCCAGAGGGCCTGAGCGTTCTGGTGATCGATAAAAAACTCGATCCAGCCAACCCTTATGCTGTTCTAACCGGTGATACCCTGTTTGTGGGCGATGTGGGTCGCCCTGACTTGCTCGCCTCCATCGGGGTGACTGCCGATGAGCTTGCGGACATGCTTTATGACTCGATTCATAATAAAATTATGAATTTGCCCGATGCCACTCTGGTCTACCCAGCTCACGGGGCTGGTAGCATGTGTGGCAAAAATCTCAGCCAGGAATTGCATTCCACAATTGGCGAGCAAAAACGATTCAATTATGCCATGAAACCGATGACTCGCGAAGCTTTCAAGGCCATTGTGACCGAAGATCAGCCGGAAGCGCCTGAATATTTTGTGCACGATGCGATTTTAAATCGTCAGGAAAGACCAGCTCTGGAACGATCCATGAAGGAATCAATCAAATCGATTCCGCTCGAAAAAGTCCTCGAAATGGGTAAGGCTGGTGCCCAGTTACTGGACGTTCGCGAGGGGCTGGACTTTGCCGGCTCGCATCTGGTCGGTTCCATCAATATTGCATTAAAGGGAAAGTACGCCACCTGGGCGGGTTCCATGCTGAACGCCAAAGATCCGATTATTGTCATTGGAGATTCGGATCAGGTGGAAGAGGCTGTGATGAGGCTGGGACGGATCGGTTTTGATAATACGGAAGGCTATCTGGAAGGTGGTATGAGGGCTTTGGAAAATCACCCTGAATTGCAACGTAAAACCGAAAGGATCACCGTTCAGGCACTGTCGGATTTATCGACTTCAGATGATAAGCCCGTGGTGGTGGATGTGCGGAGCGAAAAAGAATACACTGCCGGCCATATTGCAGGCAGCTTGAATATTCCACTGACCCACCTGAAAGATAACTTGGCCAGGCTGCCAAAAACAGGTCATCTTGTGGTTCATTGTGAGGGTGGTTATCGTTCCGCGATTGCAACTGGCCTTTTACAGAAGCATGGGTTTGACAACGTGCTGGATCTTGTGGGTGGACTTAAAGCCTGGGCTGGATCACAGTTGCCAGTGGCTGTAGGCTGATCGTTTTGTTGCGGGTTTGAAACACATTTAGACAAAAAAGGCCACGACGATGAATCCGATGAACATTGCATTTGGTTTGATCACGGGCCTCTCACTGGGCCTGACCGGCGGTGGAGGGGCGATATTTGCGGTACCACTGCTGGTCTATGGCTCTGGCCTGCAAGCTCGCCAGGCCACAATTGTGTCGATTATTGCGGTCGGGGCCACTGCGTTTGCAGGGTTCTTGATCCGTTACCGAAAAAAACAGGTGGAATTGAAGCCGGGATTTGCATTTGCAGCCACTGGAATGCTGACAGCTCCGATTGGGAACAGGATTGGCGATCTATTGCCTGAATCGCTGGTCATGACTCTGTTTGGTGCAATCATGCTGATGGTCTCGGCACGCATGTGGAAATCAGCCAAAAAACCAGCCGATGCATTTATTGCATTAGACGACGGAGAAGGGGCAGGTGCAAGCTGCCCGCACGACCCTCAAGGCCGATTGCGAGTGACCAGCCGATGTGCTCGCCTTTTGGGGCTGACAGGCATGTCTGTGGGGCTTCTGACAGGCCTTTTCGGGATCGGTGGAGGGTTCGTGATTGTACCTTCACTGGTCCTGTTGGCCCACATGGATTTGAAAAATGCCGTGGGCACATCGCTTTTGGTGATCACGCTTGTGAGTATCTCAGCAATCGCAGGCGTTTACGTTTCAGGCGATCCTGTTCCGAGGGCAGTTGTGATTCAATTTCTGGTCGGTTCGCTGGTGGGAATGGGGCTTGGAACGGTTCTGTCGCGTCGTATTGGTGGGCCTCATCTGCAAAAAGGTTTCGCTTTGGCGATTCTGGGTGTGGCTGCCTGGGTGATCGCAAAAAATGTGGTTTTATCCTGATTGATCATGATTTTCATGCGGTCGGGCTACGATCCGACGAACTTGATCATTGAAAAACAGGTCGGGATCTGGCATGTTAGAGGATATCCGGTCATATCGCGGCCCCATGGCGGCGAATGCGATGTGGCTCATAAAATCACTTCAAGACGAGTCGCTTTCCCATGATCAGCCCAGCAAGTTCTCAAAACACCCGCAACCATTTCAAAATTGTGATCCTGGGCGGAGGTACAGCGGGTCTGTCGGTGGCATCGCGATTGAAGCGAACTCTGCCTGCAAAAGACTTTGATGTGGCGATTGTCGAACCTTCGAGCACCCACGATTATCAGCCTCTTTGGACTCTGGTTGGTGGAGGGGTTTGCAAAAAGGAAGAAAGCCGTCGTCAGGAAGTGAATTATATCCCTGCCGGTGCGGCATGGATCAAGGAAAAAGTGGCTACAATTCAGCCTGACACAAATACAATCGTAACAGATTCTGGCAAGTCGATCACTTACGATTATCTGATTGTCGGGTTGGGCATAAAAATCATTTGGGATGGGATTCCGGGCCTGAAAGAAACGATTGGAAAAAACAAAGTCTGTTCCAATTACAGTTACGATATCGCTGAATATACCTGGGATTGTATTAAGAATTTCAAGGGCGGGACCGCGATATTCACCATGCCGGGGACTCCGGTGAAGTGTGGTGGTGCGCCTCAGAAAATCATGTATCTGGCCGACGATGCATTTCGGCGTCAGGGCGTGCGGGATAAATCTAAAGTGGTTTATGTGACACCTCAAAAGCAGATCTTTGCGGTAGAGAAATATCGTAAAACGCTTGATGCCGTGATCGCCCGAAAAGGGCTTGAAATGCAATTTGGTCATGAG
>CAMBZY010000094.1 GCA_945872325.1 Candidatus Kuenenia stuttgartensis
TGGAACGGATCTCGACAGCTCCATCCAGACGAAGAGTTGGGCTGATTTTGGTCGATAAAAGGCCTGCTCGGCAAGGATCGATCGTGATGGTTGACGGAAAGCCTGTGGGCGAAGTCACTAGCGGGACATTTTCGCCGACATTACAGAAGCCGATCGCCATGGCTCTTATCGAGCGGTCGATCGCATGGCCGCCAGCCGATGGAGCAGTGAGCGTGGACATCCGAGGCACCGTGGTGGCGGCAGAAGTGGTGAAGCTGCCATTTTATAGAAGAAAATGAAATCAAGGTCGAGCGATCCCTTGGAACAATTAGAAAATAACTTCCGGTTTAAAGACAGCCGGCGGGAGGCAGGCGGGATTCGCCCGCACTACTTCGCAAACGCTTACCTTCAAATAGGTTAGACCGTTATTACGAAACGGATTTGTCTCGATAAATGGATGGTTCACCATAGAAAAAGACGGGATTCATCCCATCGTAACTCTGTGTAGGATTCGGGTGGATTTATCTAGCCGGTCTTGGCGCTAGCCCCGGTTGGGTTGGACGTGCGGAACCGGGGCTAGCGCCAAGACCGGCTAGAAAGAGCTGCAGTGCGCTAACACATAGCTTGCTTAAAGCGGAAGTTATTTCCGGCCTGAGCCTAAATCTTGTATACTTAAGGCAACGGGCCATCTCTTTCATCCATGATTATGGAAATCCATACAAAGATGTCAAATTTTCCGACGGATTTACGATACGCTGAAACACACGAATGGGTTCGTCTTGAAGGAGATACAGCCACCATTGGCCTTTCGGCATTCGCTGTCGAACAGCTTACGGACCTGATCGTGATCGACCTGGCCAAACCAGGCTCCAAGGTGAAGACCGGCGGGCGGTTGGGAGAGGTGGAGAGCGTGAAGTCTGTCAACGACATTTACGCCCCGATTGCAGGCGAAGTTCTCGAAGTCAATGCCGCTGTTGTGGCCGACCTTTCGAAGCTATCGAACGATCCCTATGGATCGGGCTGGCTCGTTAAAATCAAGCCTGACAACACCGCCGATATCGAAGCGATGATGTCGGCTGACGACTACACCAAAGCCGTGGCCGGTTCCGATCATTGACAGGCTCTAAATAGAGTAAGTGGTTCCGTTGCGGACTTTGACTGACTGACAGGCCGAAGCCATTTTTGGATGAAAAGGGTGAGCAAAGTCATGGCCTACACGCCACATACGCCTGAAGACCTGGCTGAGATGCTTGCCGCAGTCGGTGTGGCTCGTGTTGAAGAGCTGTTTGAGACCGTGCCGGAGGCCAATCGGCTGAACCGGCCTCTGGATATTCCAGCCTCCATGAACGAGCTGGAGCTGACCCGATATGCGTCAGAAATCGCTGGCAGGAATCAGTCCGCCGGCACCGAAATCTGCTTCATGGGGGGCGGATTTTACGACCATTTCATACCGGCTCTGGTGGATCAACTGGCAGGCCGGAGCGAATTCTATACGGCATATACGCCATATCAGGCAGAAGCAAGTCAGGGAACTCTGCAAGCGATCTTCGAGTTTCAGACACTGGTTGCCGAACTCACGGGAATGGACCTGGCCAACGCCAGCCTTTATGAATGTGCCACAGCCGTGGTTGAGGCAGCATTTCTGGCCATGACGACCACCGGCCGACTGGGCCGAATTGTGATGTCGGATGCAGTTCATCCGGAACATCGCCAGACTCTGGCCACCTATTTGAAAAACCTTGATGCCGAACTGGTCGTGGTTCCAAGCGTGAATCAGAGAACACGTCCGGAGGACATTGCCGAGGCCCTGACAGACGATACAGCGGCAGTCGTGATCCAGCACCCGAACTTTTTCGGGAATCTGGAGGATGCGGAATCGCTCGTCAAACTGGCTCAGAGCAAGGGCGCACTGGCCATCATGAGCGTGGACCCGATCAGCTTGGGGCTACTTAAAAACCCTGGCACTTATGGGGCCGATATTGTGGTGGCTGAGGGGCAATCTCTGGGCAACATTCTGAGCTTTGGAGGGCCGAGCCTTGGCCTTTTTGCGTGCCGCTCAGAGTTCATGCGAAAAATGCCGGGTCGGCTGGTAGGCGAAACGGTGGACCGCAAGGGCAAACGCTGCTATACGCTGACCCTTCAGACCCGCGAGCAGCACATCCGCCGCGAGAAGGCGACATCCAACATCTGTACAAATCAAGGTTTAATGGCATTAAGAGCCGCCATTTACCTGGCAGATCTCGGCCCTGGTGGATTTCGCCAGGTGGCAGAAACTTCGGCACGACAGGCGCACAAGGCAGCGGCACGGCTGGCCCAGATTCCGGGCGTGGAGCGGGTACTGGACGGACCTTTCTTCCGCGAATTCGTGGTTCGGTTTGAGCCGACCCGTAAGGCTGCCGTCGTGGCTAAAAGAGCACGCGATCAAGGAGTTCTGGCAGGCATACCTCTATCCGACTACTATCCCGATCGCCCAAACGACCTACTGGTGGCGGTGACTGAGAAACGCACGGATTCCGATATACAAGCTCTGGCACTGGCGTTGGAAGTGGCTCTGGCAAGCGTTTGAAAACGGGCCCTGGAAACTCTCACTTCCTATAAATTGAACGGATGAAAAGCCTTATGGAACCCAGCGGCCCACCTCCCCTGCTCTTCGAACAATCTCGAACTGGGCGCAAATCAAGCGTTCTGGCTGCGACTCCAGAAGGTTCCAACCCGATCAGCAGCTTGATTCCCGATCAGTTTCTGGCTGACAAGCCTCCGAGCCTGCCCGAGCTTGACGAGCTTTCGGTGGTTCGTCATTACGTGCGACTTTCTCAGCTCAACTTTGCGATCGACAAGAACTTCTATCCGCTTGGCTCATGTACGATGAAGTACAACCCGAAGCGGAATGAGCGGATTGCCTCACTGCCGGGCTTTGCATCAGTGCATCCGTATCAGCCTGCCAGTTCAGTCCAAGGCCTGCTGGAAGTGCTTTACGAACTCCAAAATTATCTGGCGGAAATTGCGGGCCTGCACGCGGTATCGCTTCAGCCAGCCGCCGGAGCGCATGGAGAGTTGACCGCCCTTCTGGTAGCAGCCGCCCACTTCCGCAGTATCGGCGAAAAGCGGGCCAATGTGCTGGTGCCTGATAGTGCTCATGGAACCAACCCATCGTCGGCACACATCGCGGGCTTCGACGCCGTGACCGTCAAAAGTGGTGCTAATGGGCTGGTTGATCTGGAAGATCTGAAAGCCAAACTGAACGACCAGACGGCTGTTTTCATGATCACCAACCCAAACACGGCGGGTCTGTTCGACCACCAGATCAGCACCATTTCCAGCATGTTGCGTGAGAAAGGTGCGTTGATGTATCTGGACGGAGCCAACATGAACGCCATTCTGGGCGTGGTTCGTCCCGGCGACATGGGCGCGGATTTGATGCACTACAACCCCCACAAGACATTCTCAGGGCCTCACGGTGGAGGAGGCCCGGGCGCAGGGCCGATCGCTGTGCGCGAACATCTGGCCAAGTTCCTGCCGTCACCGATGGTCGTAAAAAACGGGAACGGCTTGTATGAGCTGGATTTCGATCGTCCGGAGAGCATTGGACGGGTGCGTGCCACGTTTGGCAATGTGGGCGTTCTGGTACGTGCCTGGGCTTATATCAGAAGTCAGGGGCCGGATGGCCTGAAGAACATTTCCGAGATGGCTGTTTTGAACGCAAACTATTTACTGGAGAATCTTAAGGACGTTTATCCTGTGCCGATGGGCGACCGCTGCATGCACGAATTTGTGGCGAGTGCCCGGGCGATGTCCCGCGAGAAGGGCGTTCGGGCGATGGATATTGGGAAGCGGTTACTGGACTATGGATTCCACGCCCCGACTGTCTATTTCCCGCTCATTATCGCGGAGGCTTTGATGATCGAGCCGACCGAGAGTGAGTCAAAACAGACGCTTGACCAGTTCATAACAGCCATGCGAGCCATCGCATCAGAGTCTCCTGAAGTCCTTCACGCGGCCCCTGTGACCACACCTGTGGACAGGCCCGACGAGGTTCAGGCGGCAAAAAACCCGGTTCTGCGTTGGCGGGCAAACTGACAATCGAAATGAGTCACATGCAAATGCGTTCGAAATACAACCTGAATGTGCTGCCTACGATGCACGCCGATGGGGCGACTCAGATGGGATTTGACCTTGCCCTGCTGGATCACGCCCATGAAACTCCTGATACGATCTGGCTGAGGACCTATACGTGGTCTGCACCGACACTTTCGCTTGGCTATTTTCAGACCTGGAAAGAATTGCCTGAGCAGTTAAAAACTCCCTGGGAAAACGTGGCCGTAGTGCGTCGCCCGACTGGTGGGGGTGCGATCTGGCACGATGGGGATCTGACTTATGCCATTGTGGTTCCATCGAATCATGCGTGGGCTGCCAGCGCACGCGTACTTTATCAGGCGATTCATGATGCAATTTCAGGACTTATGGCTTCAGACGGTGCCAATCTGCAGCGTCGTCAAGTGGAGGCCTCTGGTGTTGAATCTGGCCAAGCCACTGGTTCAGTCGCGAATTCGCCGTTCCTCTGTTTTGACGATGGAGATGCCGACGATTTAGTTCTTCGAGGGATCAAGGTCGTCGGCGGAGCACAGAGAAGGCGCGGCTGGGCGACACTTCAGCACGGTTCAATCCACTGGGAGAGGTCATCGCACGAATCGGCATCACATTTACCTGGCCTTCTAGATCTTTGTCCAGATTTTGCAGAACGGTCGCCAGTGAAGTGGGCTGATCGGTTTGGAAAACGGCTGTCGGAAGCCTGGGAGCTTCCATACAAGCTGGTTCAGCCACCGGCCGAGGTCGTGATGGCAGCCCATGCGTGGTCGAATCGACTCAAAGAATTGGAGTGGCTTGAGAAGCGATAATTTCAGATTGGCTGGAGGCGTGGCTTGATCGAATTGAGAAACTTGCTAGATTAATCTTAACAGCTCCTTCCCATATTCCATCAGTCCAATCAAAAACGTCTTACCATAGCCCGAGTTTTTTTGATTGGCCTGCAACCACGACATTTTGAGTTTGAGGACGGTGTAGGATGAAAGCAGAATTGGTCGTCCTCCAGGGCGAGGTCGAAGGCAAGCGAATTGCCATGACCATGCCACTATTTCGAATTGGCCGTGGCGAGACATGCCACCTGAGGCCCAACAGCGAACGCGTAAGCCGCGAGCACGCGGAATTTATATTTGAGAAAGACGTACTTCAGGTGCGCGACCTTGGCAGCCGTAACGGAACTCTCGTCAACGGCAAGCCGATCGAGTCGACCGTGACTTTAGCCCAGGGCGATCATGTCACCGTGGGTCCGTTGAACTTTGTAATCGCCTTTGACGGCAACTCCGCGCCACTCAGTGCCCCTATCGCAGCGGCTGAGGAAAAGCCAAAAGCGATGTCTCCAGCCGACGACATAGCCGCTTGGCTTTTAAGCGACGAGAAGAAAAAAGTGCCGGCCGAAGCACCGAGCAATGTTTACAGTGGGGAGACGATCACGACCACTGCATTCCGCGCGAAGCAGTCTGAAGTTCCTGAATCATCAGGGATTACAGAAGCTGCGAAGATGGACGACCAGGGATTTGAGCGTCAAACGGATTCCGATTCTTCCGAGGATTCATCGGAAGAGGAAGAAGAATTTGTCGACGAATCGAATCCGTTCCACCAGAAGAAGCCTCAGGCGGCCCCTGTCTCAACAGCCAGCACTGAAGCGAAAAAAGAGATGTATAAGGATACGGCAGACGCAGCCACTGCGATTTTGCGTAAGTTGATGGATCGCAAAAAAGACGACGATTGATCGCCGTTTTCTGACCAAAAAGCACTGCCATCCCATGAACCTGAAATCGAACGAATCGCCTGAGAACTCCTCGGAGACAAAGGCGATTCGTGATCGTTTCCAGCTTCTGGCAGACCAGATCGAAGCACGGGTCTTCGGCCAGCCAGACTTGATCCAGAACCTGCTCACGGGCTTTGCCTGTGGCGGACACGTTTTACTGGAAGGCTTGCCTGGGCTTGCCAAAACGACTATCGTCAGGCTCCTGGCCCAAGGACTTGGGTTGCCGTTTGGAAGAGTCCAGATGACGCCTGATGTCATGCCTGGCGACATCCTCGGATCGTCCATTTTAAAGCCTGACCTCAGTGAATTCCGCTTTCAGCCAGGCCCGATTTTTACGACCATTCTGCTGGTAGACGAGTTGAACCGTGCTCCTGCAAAAGTGCAAAGCTCGCTTCTGGAAGCCATGCAGGAAAGCCAGGTGACACTGGGCGGGCAGACTCATGCTTTGAGCCCACTATTTTGGGTGGTGGCGACTCAGAATCCGATCGACCAGGAAGGAACGTATCCACTGGCCGAGTCTCAGAAAGACCGGTTTCTGATGAGGCTGACAGTCGGCTATCCAGAACCATCTGTAGAGTCAGCGATCCTGAGCAGTCTTGAAGAGCCTTTGAAGATTCCGATCTCACCTGTCGGTCTGGTTCCTGAACAAATACTGGCCTTGAGAAATCAAATTTCTACGATCCACTGCGCCCCTGTGCTGGTCGACTGGGCCGCGAAAGTGATTCAAGCCACGCGTCAGCCAACTCAGGTGGGCCTGAAGGATCAAGTCTTGTGGGGTGTCAGCCCGCGCGGTGGACGCATGTGGCTTAAGGCTGCCCGAGCGAGGGCATGGTGGATGGGCCGCGATTTTGTGGTGCCTGAGGATCTGCGGATGGTCGCCGAACAAGCTCTCAATCACCGAATCGTCTGCGACTGGACCAGTTCTCAAACCTTTCCAGAAACGACTCTGATCAAGCGAATCATGGATCAGGTTGGACCACCGTAAATGATCGCTTTGAACAGAAACACCAAAGAGACATGAGCCGCTGGGCCCATGTCTCTTCGTTTATTTTGACCAACCGATTGCATCAGACGCCGACAGCGAGTGGCATCAGAGCCTGATGATTAAATGTCATGGCTGCCGAAACGCTGACCGAGCGAATCAGGGCCACTTCGTTGCAGTTCGGGAAGAGTGGGCATCGCACGCACTCGTTCCAGATCTTGTGAGGCAGTTCGCTCTTCTCAATTTGAGCGTAGCCACAGCGTTCGAAGAACTCGGGAACATAGGTCAGAGTGAAAACGGACTTGATGTCCAATACTCTGGCTGAGTCCCAACACGCGTCTACCAGTTTACGACCCACACCACGGCCCTGAGCTTGCTCAGAAACCGCCAGGCATTTCAACTCAGCCAAGTCTTCCCAGAAGACGTGGAGGGCAGAACACCCGATGATCTGACCGTCGTCGTCGACAGCCACATAAAATTCGCGGATCGCTTCATAAAGCTCACCCAGCGTGCGCCGGATCATCAGCTTTTTGTCCGCAAACGATTTAATCAAGTCGCAAATGGCAGGAACATCACTAACACGTGCAGGGCGTATGTTCAACCGAGGAGCCTCCAAACCCCGGAGTCTCACCGGGACAATCCAATGTATTGTGTATCCGAAACGACCACCATTCGATCATCTTCCCTAAGGGCACCGGCGGTTGGTTTCCGCTTGTCGGCTTGCCACTTTTGGGGCATGTGTCGGAATATTCCATCGTATTCCAAACGCGCCAGTATTCAATACCAATTCGCAAAAAGTTTTCAAAAGGTTCGCCAAATCTTTAGAAAAAGCCCTAACCACTTGACCTACAATCACATAAAAAATTGCCTCACAAGCCCAAAACGCACCGTCTCCCATGCCATCCCTCCACCATTCTTCTCACGAATTCACGACAAGGTCGGTATACTGCATATATGAGCCGGAATTGAACCGATTGCCCCACTCAAAAAAACCATGCTGGAAAGTCGAGTCGCGGACGTGCCTGAACTTTGGTCCAACGCCCTAAAGGCTTACCCACACACCAGTGGCAAGGTGCGAGAGATTTACCAGATCTCTGAATCCTCGCTCTTACTCGTCGCCACGGATCGTATCTCGGCATACGACTGGATCCTTCCAAGCCTGATCCCCGACAAGGGCCGAGTCCTCACCGGTCTCTCCGACTTCTGGTTCGACCGCCTTGGAACAGCCCACCACCGTATCTCAAGTGATATCAACGAGATCGCAAGTGCTGTACCCGAACTGGCAACTGACGACTCTGCCAGAGATTCTCTCAGTGGTCGATCCATGCTCGTCAAGCGGCTTCAGATTGTTCCATTCGAATGTGTTGTCAGAGGCTACCTTTCAGGCAGTGGCTGGCGTGAGTACAAGCGTGACGGCAAAGTCTGCGCAATTCCTTTGCCCACTGGCCTTCAAGAGAGCAGTCGTCTGCCCGAACCCATCTTCACGCCTGCCACAAAGGCCACCAGCGGGCACGACGAAAACGTGAGTTTCGATCGCATGGTGAACGATATCGGTACGGATCTCTCAGAAAAGCTCCGCTCGGCCAGTATCGGCGTCTACACCCGTGCCTCAGAATGGGCCCTGCAGCAAGGCTTGATTCTGGCCGATACGAAATTCGAGTGGGGCCTTGACCCAGCCACTGGCGAAATCGTTCTGGCCGATGAAGTCCTCACGCCTGACAGTTCACGATACTGGGATGCGTCCCTTTATCAACCCGGCGGCGCTCAACCCTCATTCGACAAACAGTTTGTGCGCGACTGGCTTGACCAGAGCGGTTGGGATCATTCCAGTACCCCACCTGTTTTGCCAGCAGATATCGTCGCCAAAACCCGTTCGAAATACGTAGAATCCTTTGAACGTGTCACCCGCAAACCATTCCCCTGGCAAGCCTGAACGACTGATTTTTTGTGATATGATGACAAGGTGACCTGATCAAAGGCACCGGGAACGACAGCAATACAAGGTCAATTGAGCAATGAGTTTGCGATATCTGACGGCGGGTGAAAGCCACGGCGCGGCCCTGACAGCCATTCTCGATGGCTTCCCTTCCGGCATGAAGGTCGACTTTGAAGCCATCAACTACGAGCTCAAGCGACGTCAGGGTGGATATGGTCGT
>CAMBZY010000095.1 GCA_945872325.1 Candidatus Kuenenia stuttgartensis
GGCTGTCACGGTTTTTCGATTCAGGTTTCTCGGCAGGATCAGGCAAAAGCGGTAGGACTTTTACGCCGAGCTTGATCAGAGCATCTTCGGCAGATTTTGACTGAGCGGGATCGGCTGAATCGAGCCTTTCCAGGAGTTGGGTAACGCGATCTTTCAAAGCGTCTTGAGCCAGTGCAAAGCTATGTGAAATTAGCAATAAGGCGATTAAAGCCAAGGCTCGACTGGCTGATTTCTGGTATGCCTGGATCATGCGAAACCTCTTCCATAGAGTTGCCAAGAGTATCAAGTGAAGTGCAGAAAAAGGTCTCAATCCAAGGCCCATTGACCATTGTTGCAGACCACCTTGTCGTCGGCCATGATTTTTCCGCCAATCCGCATGTCGATGATAAAGTCCCAGTGCAGGGCCGATCGGTTCGTGCCACCGGTCTCTGGATAGCTGGAACCCAATGCCACGTGAGCAGTTCCGCCAATCTTCTCGTCGTATAAAATCGAGCCGCTGAATCGGTCGATGCCTTCATTGAGGCCGATTCCCAACTCTCCCACAAACGATGCACCATCGTCCATGGCGATCATGGCCCTGAGATAATCCTGACCGGTTTTGGCCTTGGCCTCCACCACTTTCCCGTTCTCGAAGAGCATCGAAATGCCTTCCAGCAAATGTCCATCCCGCAGAACGGGCTGAGTGCATGAGAGTTTCCCGGTGGCAGAAGTCTCGACAGGGCCAGTGAATATCTCTCCGGAAGGCATGTTCCGACGACCATCGGAATTGATCCAGGTGCGGCCTGAAACATCGAAAGTGAGGTCGGTTCCCTTGGCATGGAGCTTCACGGTTTTGGCGTTCTTCATCAGGTTGATCACGCGAGATTGGCGTTCTCCAAGCTCTTTCCAGGACACCACCGGGTCGGCTTGGTCTAGGAACATGGCTGAGCAGACAAAGGCTTCGTATTCTTCCAGACTCATGCCTGCCAGCTCTGCGTAAGTGCTTGTCGGGTATTGGGTCAAGACCCATTTCTTGCGGCTGGAAAGCCGCCTGAGGGGCTCCCGGGCTTTGTCAAACAGGGCTTGCTTTTTGGGGTCGGCGGTGCGTTTCAGGTTGGTCTCAGCCAGGATCCTGATTCGGGCATCGATCGAACCGGCTTCGGCAAAACTGGCAGCTGGGACGGCAAGAATTTGATCCTCAGTGCCGTGATTGATCAGATATTCATTCAGGCCAGGAATTTCGAGACGTACAACAGGCACGCAGCCTTTACGGATCACAGCCTGAGCAGTGGCTGTAACCAGTGGCTCAGCCACAGTTTCAGCGGCGATCAGAACGGTCTCGCCGGGCTGTAGATTGAGGCAATAACTGGTGAGGAGGTCGGCCCATCTGCGGAGCAATTCAGCTTGCATTCGTTCGTTTTCCAAGTCTGATCCGGTGATGAGGGCAAAAGATTCCGCCCGTTGCACGATCGTTTTTTGATACGCTGAACGTTATTCTATGCGGAGTCATAAGATTGGTACAATTGGCAGGCGTACTGCAACCTCTCTGATTTTTGATCTGACAGACCTTCGTAAGTGGTGATCCCAACCATGGAATCGCGTTCCTTACAATCCGAATCGGTCGGGCTTACGCGCGGTAGCGTGATTGGAACCATCTGGCAAATCGCGGTCTTGGTCCTGCTTGTTACACCCGTTGTTATGGCTTCTATATTCAGGACTTCCATTCAATCTGGTATGAACAGGGCAGGGCTTTTGATGCCTGCATTGATCCTTGCGGACGACTCCCATCGTCGACTGATCTGGCTTGGTTTCATCGGGATCGGTGTCTCTGTTTTGATCGCTTTATCTGCGGGCCTTTGTCTTGGATTCATCTGCCTGAGCGTTCGCACAAAAACTGGCCGACTGGCCGGTTGGCTCGCAATTTTGCCAAGTCGTGGACCAGTTTGGGTTTTCCCACTATTTTTTGCGATCTGGGTTGATGAATTGAGAGCGATTGGAACAGGGTCTGATCTACTCTTGTTCGGCTGGGTATTTTGGGTAGGTTGGTGGGGTGCTACTCGCATTGCGTCGTCGATCAAAATCGAAGCGGCTTTGATCAGCCAGGCGGAATGGGAATCCTCCAGAATACTCGGCGCCAGCCTTTGGCAGTCGTTCCGAGCAGTGATTAAGCCCAGGATTCAAAGCTCGGTGTGTAAAGAGCTTAAGATGGTTGCGGGGGCGTGCTTGTTTGACCCTACTCCAGTTTTAATCTGGGGAGTTTCAGGCTGGCCGATCGCCGAACTTGTGCATTCGCTGCAACGACTTGATGGGATGGGAGTTGCAGTCGCAACAACTTTGACTTTGTGGATGACTTTTGTGCTTACAGTCTCGAATGGGATGATACAGCTCGCGACTGGTGTACGTGCAAAAAACTCCGGTATAGAGACTCCTGCTTCAAGCGGCAAATTTCGAGTGATGACCTTTTCGATGCCGTTTCGAACGATGATTGTTGTTGCGATTTGGCCTCTGATTTTAGCCCTTGGTTTGAGCGGAGTGATGGCGTCGAAAGATCATGATCTGCCACAGAATTTCATGCAGGAAATAGACCTGATTTCTACCGATTCTTTGATGAATTGGGCTTGGCTGGATGGACTTGTGTCGGGCCTGGGGCTGGCGATAATTTCTGTCGTGCTGGTTGGGCGGTTTGGATACCAGGGAACTCTCTCGGAAACGGTTTGGCGATTGACCTGTCGGTGGCCTCTAGGATTTATGATCACAGGGTTTACGGTTTTAGTAATGGCTTTTCAGACGATCCCGGATGGCTGGCAAGATCTGGTTTTTCACCATCCATACGCATCCATTCTGGCTTGGGAATTGATTCTGATCACGTTCGCCATGGCAGGAATGGGTCCACCGTTTCGGCGGAAATTGTCCGAGGCTGAGATTCAAGATCGGACAGCATCGCTGGAGGCGGCGATTGGGTTTGGGGCTTCAGCATGGGCTTCGCAACGAATGGCCCGGAAGCCAGGCACGGGGTCTGATGACTGGCGTTGGGTTGCAGCCTTCTTTAATCAGTGGTGGTGGATTTGGGCGGCTCCGGCCTGGGGTATGATAGGCTTGATTTTGAGCACATCCTCGCCCATGTGGGGATCTGTTTTGAGTGGATTTGCAGGTTTCACACAAGAGCGGCAGCTTGGTTTGTGGCTATTGACGGTCGCTCCGGTTTTCGCAGCAGGTTGCTTGAAGGTCCTGATTGGGAGAAAAACGCTGTTGGGAGGAAAGGCAGAACCAATTCCAAGGGAATCAGTTAGATAGGATTAAGTCTGATTCCAAGTAAGGATTTTGAGGCTTTCCTGCTGAATTCCTTGAGCGATTGAGGTATGATCTTGTTTTTAATGGGCCAGAGTGCCCCAAACATACATACGGCATGAATTCACCTGTCACAGAGAATATCGAATAAAGCCATGACGACTCGCCCGCCTGCACGCCTGGTATTGGAAAATGGGACAATTTTTCGAGGATTCGGCTTTGGAGCGGATCGAGAAGCCGTTGGTGAAGTCGTTTTCAACACGAGCATGACAGGCTATCAGGAGATCCTCACGGATCCCTCCTACCACGGCCAGATTGTGGTGATGACCTACCCGGAAATCGGGAATTATGGGATCAACGTCGATGACATGGAGAGCAGTCGCCCATGGGTTCGCGGCTTTGTGGTGCGTTCTCTGGCGAACCGTTCAAGCAATTTTCGGTCTAACGAAGAGCTTGACGATTATCTCCGAAGGAACGATATACCAGGGATTTACGGAATTGACACGCGTAAGCTGGTCCGCCTGATTCGTAGCCTTGGAGCGATGAAAGGCCTACTGGCCATCGGTTCCTCTCACAGCGATGATGAACTCGTGGAACGAGCCAAAACGGCCCCGAGCATGATCGGTGTGGACATGACCCGCGAGGTGATGGTGGAGAAGTCGCAAAACTGGGACGCTCCGCTTTATGGATTGACCAATTCCAACATCGCAACAGCGCCCCATGTGGTGGCCCTTGATTTTGGGATGAAGTGGAATATCCCAAGGCATCTCGTGTCGCAAGGCTGCAGAGTGACAGTGGTTCCCGGCTCTTTTACGGCTGACCAGATTATGGAACTCCAGCCTGATGGTATCTTTGTATCCAATGGGCCAGGAGATCCTGAGCCACTAGTTGGGGCTGTGTCGTGTCTCACAAGTCTGATCACCAGAGCTGCCGAGAAAAATGGCACGCCAATTTTTGGTATCTGCCTGGGACATCAGCTATTAGGACAGGCACTGGGTGGGAAGACATACAAGTTGAAGTTTGGTCACCGTGGTGCGAATCATCCTGTTCAGGATCGACGCACAGAGAAGGTGGAGATCACGACCCAGAACCACGGATTTGCTGTCGATCCTACCAGTTTGCCTGACCATGTGGATGTAACGCACGTGAATCTGAACGATCAGACGGTGGAAGGCATTCGCCATAACCGCTTGCCCGTTTTCTGTGTGCAATATCACCCGGAAGCGTCGGCTGGGCCTCATGATTCGTCTTATCTGTTCGACGAATTCAAGGCCGAAATTGATCGCAACCGTGGTTGAGCATTGTGCTTGATAAAGTAAGAAATAAAAAAGGGCTTCACGGGTGACGTGAAGCCCTTTTTTGCGTTTGCACTTACGGCTTTTTGGGGATCGTCAGGTCGATCGCCTTGGTCGATTTTGGCTCGTAGTCAGGAACGACGATCGCCTTGGATCGATCCTTGGTCGGAGGAGCGGTGCGAGTTGCCCCAGCCCCTATGGCTTGCTTTGGTTTCTCGCCGGTTGTGGTTTTTTCATTCTTTTTCGCCAGTGATTTCGGCAGTGGGGGCATCTCCTGAGGTGCCAGGAAGGGCAGAACTTCGGTGCGTCGTCCACCGGTCATTTCGATTGTGATCGGAGCGATCGGATTTTGATCAAGATTCACCACGAAAGTCTGCTTCTGATCCTTGCCAGAACCAAGCCGAATGGTCACTTCCAGCTCTGCTGTTCTAACCTTTTTCTTCGGGTCTTCTGGCGAGTTATAAACAGAACTCACCTGAATCTTGTAAGTCCCGTCAAAAGCGCGGGGACATAGATAGAGTTCCTCGACACTCTGCTCCATCTTGGTGCCGCGACCGTTGTTCACCAGAGCTCCGCCAAAAACGGTTCTGGGGTGGTCGTAATTCGCTGTGGCTCCAAGCGGTTCGGCAACGCTCAGATCGAGGTCGGCGGTACCTTTCCACTTCAACTTGACGGAGAGGTCGATCACGCTTGATTCGGCGAGCCGGGTTTGTAATGCCTTGGCTTCGTCGGATCGCTCATCAGCTCTGAGAGTTTTCGTTAGATTGTCGCATCGGATTCTCATCTCGCTGCGAATGCCAGCATCTCGGCCGGGCCATCCCATGGAGAGGATGGATTCTGCCACATTCGCCATTCTGGCAGGATTCTGGGTCCGCTCTGCCAGCATGATATCCATCAGATAAGGTTCAAGCCGGTGGGGGACCCGTTTTTGAAGCCGTTCAAGAATTTCCCCGAGGTTGGCTTTATAGCCTTCAATACCAATAGGTTCAAGCCAATTTCTGAGTAGCAGAATGTCGGCGACTTGAAACAGGTCGTTGGGGTTCTCTGACTGCCGGGCCAGGTGAGTTGCAAAACCGACCAGCGTTTTGGCTTCATCCATGTCGCCTTTGTTGATGTCGATCGCCACCACAAGCGTATCGTACATCCAGACTTCCGCCAAATCCGAGTGATGGCGTAGGTAACCCCTGAGCACACCTTCAATATCACGAAACTTTTTATCGACCCTTAAAATAGCCACTAAAGCCAGAACGTCCTCTGGGTCATCGTTTGCTTTAGGATCAGCATAAAACGAATCCCAGAAAGCGATTGGATCTGTTTTCGATTTCCCAAGCTGAGTTTTCGCCGATGGAGTCTTGGCGTTACGCTCCGCAGCCTGCTGCTTTTTTAAGTCGCGATCGGTTGCCGTACCAGACGGTTGTGGCATGGCCCCGGAACGACCAGAACCAAGCCCCTTTTGTGGAGCTTGGTTCTTGGAGTTTGCAGAAGATTTTGCGTTTGGGTTGTTTGGGTAACCCTTGTTTACTTCATTTTTTTTTTCCGCGAAGCGATTTGCGCTTTGGCCTTGTTCAGGAGGAGCAGGAGGGACAGCGAACATACCACCACCGCCGCCACCACCCATACCACCACCGCCCATTCCACCACCGCCCATTCCACCACCACCCATACCGCCACCGCCCATACCACCACCCATGCCACCACCACCCATACCGCCGCCCATACCACCACCGCCACCACCCATACCACCGCCCATTGGAGCCATGCCGGTGATGAGGGACATTGGGATCAGGCCAAGGTCGGCGACAGGATAAACGCGACGATCGGTCGGAATATCTTCGGCACCTTGCCAGGAGATGTAGAGCAAGCCGTCCTGAACTGTGTAAGTCAGGTCGAGTTGATCGAGCATGATCTTGAGGCAACGCTTGAGCGGAACACCTTCGAGGTTCAGCTTCACAGGCGATTGCATGGTCTGGTCAGCTTCTTCGAGGCCGATCGGATCGACGTGGATTTGAATCCCGTCATCGTTCGGACCCTGAGTATTCTGGCGGATATATTTGATCACATCTTCCAGGGGCGTTTCGTTTGCAAACGGCATGGAAAGAGGTTGATCGAGCTTGTCCACAATGGCTTGGCTCTTAGGATCACGCACCACCAAGTCGGCTGAATTGCGATACTTCGCACGCTTTTCCGTGATATCACGGAACTGTTCAGCAGGCGGGTAGGCGATGAAGTTGTAGTCAGGGAATGGAACGGCCGCTCTGTCGACATCAGCCAACGAGAGCATGAAGTTGAATTCCTTGAGATCTTCCCACTCACGGGCCATGGCATAAAAGCCGATTCGAGCGGCAACAACTTCACCAGCAACAGGTGCTAACGCATTTGGCCTCATGGCAGCCGCTTTTTGAGCCAGCAGACGAGCCTGAATGAAGGGCTCAATCGACTGAGCAATGTTGCCGAAGCCACCGGAGTAGATCACGTCGTAAATGCCTTGATCGATCAGATTATCAAACTGATCCATCATCACATCGACAGTTTTGTTCACATCTTCGTAATCTTGCAGTGCGCGAGCGCGGGATTCAGCAATGGCTCCCCGGCGTGCTTCATCAGCCTGAAGTTCAACAATCCGCTCTTCGTCACGTGTGGCAGAGAGGATCGAAGCGGCAATCTCACGGTCGAGTTTGACGCGGACATTTTCTGGAATATCGGGAGCTGAACGGACAACGTTTTGAGCCTGGCGAAGCTCATTCAAAGCGGCTTCGGGATTGTTCCGATTCAGATAATCGCGAGCCTTCTGCTGCTTCTGACGCACTTCAGCGGCGAACTGCTGATTACGAACAGCTTCAAGCTGATCGATGTTTTCAAGGGTAGCAGCCCGAGGTTGTGATGCATTGCCTGCAGCGTTCGGAACTGGAGGAGCTGGTGCAGCACCTTCCTGCTGAGGTCTGAAGGCGATTTGACGCACCTCACCCACTTGGTTCAAGCCAGATTTGGCGTCATTGTTCTTTGGGTCAAGTTTCAAAGCCTGATTGTAAAAATCACGAGCTTGAACAGGGTAACCCTGTGTTTGGGCCTGACGACCCAGTTTGACGAGTTGTTCCGGTAGAGGAACACCGTCGGCGATTGTAATAGAAGCTGTCCCAGTGATCAGCCCGGTCAGGGCTAAGGCAAGGGCCTGTTTTCGCAGTCGGGTTCGGTTCAGCATGTCGCGAGTCTCCATTTCAGCCTTCGACGACGTGGTTCGGATAAGTCCGGGTTAGAGACCTCGCAGCAGCCATGCCGCTCTGGTATCCAACGCATTTCGCGATCGCGCGTTATTCCACCTTGACCGATGTCCCCGGCCATGCACTGAATCCAATATACCACTAAATTCAACTGGCGTCGGATCAAAATTTGGAATCCTTGACCTGTTTCGTGATTTCGGCTGAATGAGTGGTTTGGGTTGGCGAGGAGGAGTTCGCAACTTGGGCAAAGTATCGCACAATCATCGAACCATGCCAAGTCATCAGTGACTCGAATTGGTCACGTTTTTGATCAAATGGTCCGATTGTGCAGAATTTGCTTGAGTCTACAGATGCTCATCACTCACCTATGACTTAAGACGTTCTGGTTATCAGGATTATTCAGTCAGAAGATGAGCGAGAGGTGATCTGGAGATAAAAAAAGACCCGCATGGGATTTGCGGGCCCGTATCAACAAGTTAGAAGATCAAATGAGTCACGATTTGCGATAAATTCGCGAATCAGTATGCTTTGGCAACGAGTTGCGACCATGCCGCGATCGCTTCGGCTGTGAGCCGGATTGCGTTCTTTATCACCGCTTTTGGGGCGTTCTCTGGCGGAGTCGTTCGACTTGTCACCAAATCATGATGGTCGGGTTCGACCCTCGACATTGGACTTTGATCCGAGGATAGAATCGCCAGCCATTCTGATTCTGTTGAGACTTCTAAGTTGTTATCAGTAATGTCGTTAACAGCGGTTTTTGCGAAGGGGTCGTCAGGTAACGACCTAGGCACTTCCACTGGGCAAATTTCAGCCGTAATCTGCGACCAGTCACCCAGACTTGAGATCTTGGTGGTCGGCTCTGATAGCTCCATTGAAAATGGGGTTGGGGCGATGTCTGCTTTCATGAATGAAAGGCTGTCCCAAACTCCATCAGGCGACGTGACTCGAATCACTTTAACCACATCGACTTGAGCCAGATCTGAGGCAGGTAAAAATAAATCCTCAGCCGCAGGGGCTGGAGGTAGCGGAAGCTCAACAGCTTTGACACCGATTCTGGCCAAAGCGGCCTTGGCTTCCTGGACTGTAAATTCCGATGCTTCCCGCGCAAATTCTTCCTGGATCAACTCGAAGGCCAAGTCGGCGGGCGACTCAATCGACTTCGATTCAATCTTTGCAGGTTTAG
>CAMBZY010000096.1 GCA_945872325.1 Candidatus Kuenenia stuttgartensis
TCCTGGTGGACCCGGCGGCGGCCGAGGCGGTCGTGGTGGTCAGCCTGCTGCTCCAGCAGTCGACTGATTCGTCAACGCGATTTCTAGAAAACAATCCATCAAGGGAGAGCATTCGCTCTCCCTGATTTGTTTTGGTGATTCATCGACACATGGCTGATTTACAAGTCCGATTACGAAGTATTAAAATCTCTATAAGTCTATGTAAATGCATGGGTTGTATCGCTGTTGTTTTCGGGCTATAGGCCCGTGATTCTACAGCCCAGGCCAACGGCCTGGGGCTTCGCGATGGCCCAAAAATTGCTTGCGGCCTTGAAGGGCCGCGACATTCCTGATTAGGAGTTTCAGCCTTAGGTCCGAAACCAATCGCCTCGTAATCGACTCTCTCACCTCAGGCGAGCCGTTTGCGTAGCAACGCCAACTCTTTTTCCAGGCGAATCTTGCGCTCCGTTGGCCGGGGCCAGTCGAGATCCTCGTTCTCAAGGATCGTAATGGTCGCTTCCAGCATCTCTCTGGGCAAGTCCATTCTGCATTCCACATGCCGGATCACCACACCCGCCCATGCCAGTTTCGACTCATCATCGAGCTCCTGTGCCACCCCTTCAACCATCTCATCAAGCGCAGCCAGCGACTCTTTCAAAGTTTCTTCATTCGCCAACTGTTCGTGCACCTTCTCGTATGGCAAGGGGTTACGATCGTCCATAAGCTCTTCGTACCGGTCTTCATGAACACGGTCAAAGCCTGCGTCAAGCGCATCGTGCGCCAAGTCGTTTTCGTAGCTCTTCACGCCCCAGTAACCCATAAGTCATTTCTCCTCTTTTTTCTGTTCTGATGGTCTGTATGGCGATTGATTTATGAAGCTTTTCAATCAGCTCTTCGACGGATTCACTGTTGAGGCCTGACCTGTCAAAACAGGGGCGTCCACTTCCGCCAATCGCCCTTTGGCTGTCGCAAATCGACCTTTGGGCGGAACCAGTTGGCCAAATGAAGATGCTCCCGGGCGATGCGTGTCCAAGCCAAGATAGATCGCCTCAAACCCTGTTTTTGATGTGACATAGGTCTCATGGTAGATCGCGAAATCCTGACGTTTTCGCTGGCGTTCCAAGACTTCCTTCCACCACGACGTATGAGGCTCAGTGTGCGTCCAGGCCATCATCAATTCTGGATCACTCCAGTACTGCATAAATCCGCAATGATTCCACCTCAGAATCATTCGTTCACTCTTCAGCAACCCAGACTTCTGATCCATCGCCTGTCTGGAGGATCGATCAACAGCCCTCGCAAACCGCCACATTTGCGGCAAGGCTCGTGGCTTCAAAGCAATCATGCCAATACGAACGAAGCAGAATCGTTCGCCAAACGGTTCCGGCCATTGCCATGCAAAAGCTTGATTCATCATGAGCGAAACGTTTGTCTCAAAGATTCGAGCCGCGTAATTTCACATTTTCCATCAGCCACTTCAAGCGTTTTGGTGGTGCGACGAAAGTGGGGACCTGGATCGGCGTTTCCTCAACAAATTCGCGCGTTGAAAGCACACGTCCGTCAATCCTTCCAAACACGCAACCCGCCTCCGATGTGATCACAGCGCCTGCCATAACATCATGCCTGAGTTCACCTTTGAACGTGGTAGAGACAAATCGGCCACACGATGTGAACGCCAGTTCGCAACATGCAGAACCCATCGTCCGCAGACGGCCTGGGAGAGTCTGATTATCAATCGCCCGGGCCGCATTCGAATCCACCCCGACATTGTCCTGCGGGTGAAAGCTGGCAGAATCTTTGGCGTAAATCCTTTTCCCGTTGAGATATGCGCCTTGACCGATCACTGCTGAATAGGTCTCGCCCAGTTGGGGGATGGCGATCACACCCAGCACGGGCTCGCCCTGATACGCCAGACCGACGGAAATCGCCCATAAAGGCAATTGGTGAACAAGGTTACCAGTCCCGTCAATCGGGTCGATCGACCAGAGTCTTGGGCCGCCCGAGCCAGTATCGGCATATTCTTCGCCGGTCAAAGTGTCTTGAGGAAACCTGACTGCAAGTTCTGCTCTGAGAAGCTTTTCCAGATCTTTATCGAGATCCGTGACATAGGTGGCGTTCGATTTCTCTTCAGGGGTTGCGGTTTCAGCCCTCTCCAAAGCGATCCGCCCGGCTTCGGCCACCAAGCCAAGCACACTTTCCATATCTCTCAGAAGCTCGTTTGTCAGGGTGTCGGTGATTTCCAACATTTTTCGTTCTCAAGAGTGATTTCGGTTTTACGTCTGAAGGTCTTATCTTATCAACCAACGCTTTTCAAGGCCTCATGAATTTGGAATTTTTAAGAGCACCCGAGCCAGTCGGCCAAGACAGATTCGTCTTCAGATTCGAGGACTCCGCTTTTTCGACTTGCCAATTCGATGATTTTCGGGTAAATTCATCTCGTCAGAACGCGAACCAATCAATAAATGGTTCTCGTATGGCGGCGTGGCTCAGTGGTAGAGCAGCGGTCTCATAATCCGCTTGTCGTGGGTTCGATTCCCTCCGCCGCTATTTTTCGATCACAGTGAATTCAGTTCAGGATGAATTGAATACTGTCAGTCGATGTGCTCGACCCAAAACGGATCACGGATGCTCCGAAAGGTCATATTCCTCTTCCTTCTGTTCGCCTGCTCAAGGCCCCATCTGGCAAAAGCCCAGCCGGTTCAGCCTACCCCTCAATCATTTCAAAATCATCGGTTTACGACATTAAACGTTCCCCCCGATCTGCCGGACTATCAAATCCATGCAGAACTCGATATTCATAAACGACTGGTAAAAGCCAGCCAAAAAGTCACTTATAAAAATCGTACCACCGCAGCTCAATCCGAAGTTGTATTTCACGTTTATCCGAAATATCGAACGGCCCCCAGCGCTAAACTTAAACTGGCGAAAACCCTCGAAGTCCTACGGCTCGGCCCCGATGAGGCCATCGACCCCAAAGGCGATCGCCTTCAAGTGCAATCCGTAAGTATTAATGGCCAGACTGTAAGCCCGAAATACGAGGGCGACGATCAAACCATTATGGCAATTGCACTCAATGCCCCACTGGAACCCGGCCAATCGATTCAAATTGATATTGATTTCACGCTCGACCTGCCCAATCAATGGGGCCGCTGGAGCCACCATCAAGGCATCACTACACTTGTGAACTGGTATCCAGTCCTGACAGTTCCCGATCAGAATGGCCAGTGGTCACGCGAGCCGTTTGTCCCATGGCACCAGCCCTGGCACCAGGAAGCGGCTTATTATCAGGTGACATTGCAATTGCCCGCCGATCAGGTCGTGGCATCGACCGGGAAAATCATTGAAACCCGTGCCGTTGATAAAACCCAGAAACGGATTACGATTGATGGCCCACCCGCCCGCGATTTTGCTCTGGTCTGTTCAAACCGGTTTCAAACTTTCGAAATGCAGGTCGGGCACATCAAAGCCCGTGTTCTGGCAGATAAAAAACATGCGGATAATGCTCGCAGGGCTTTGCAATATATGGCGGAAGTGCTGCCAATTTATGAAGAATGGTTTGGAGCATTTCCTTACGATGAAATGGAAGTGGTGACTTCGTTTTTTGGATGGAATGGCAATGAATGCTCCGGGCTGGTCATGATCGACGACCGGGTCTTTAATTTACCAGCCGCCGGCGAGCGTTACATGGATCACCTGATTACCCACGAAGTGGCTCACCAGTGGTGGTGGAACGTGGTCGGGACCAACGGTTATACCGAAACATTTATGGATGAAGGGCTGGTCAATAGCATTACAGCCAAGCGACTTGACTTGAAATATGGCCGGAATGCGCCTCTGATTGTCTGGCCCAAGGGCTTTGGGTGGCTTCCGTCGATCGGTCGCGAAGACTTGCGCATGGCCAGTTATTACAAGTGGAAAGCCCAGGGAAATGGTGGGCCGGTGATTCAGGATTTAAATGGGATGTCAAATCTCAACGCACTTTTCAGCCTAGCCTATGACCGGGGCGGGAAAGTGGTGGATATGATTAATAATCGCATGGGCGACGACCGATATTTTGCATTCCTTCAAAGTCTCTACAAAAAGCATTCGTTTGGGATTTTGCATTATGAAGAATTAAAAGCGGAACTCGATCAATTCGACGCCAATCAGGCATGGCCAGCCAGGCTTGATGCGTGGCTTGTTCAGCAGGCAGATACCGACTGGCAAATGAAATCGGTGGATATCAAGCCGCCTGCAAATCCGCTTGCATCTGGAATTAAAAGAGATGACAATCTCTATAAAGTGACCGTTGAAATCACTCAGAATGAAGATCTCGATGAGCCCACCGAATTGGCCGTGATTGCAGGCGAGGAAACACTGAGCATACCGATTCGCCCGGACGATGGTGATTATGCGATCCCGAATGGGCGAGTGGAGAGAATTGAATCGGAAAATGCGGATCATCCTGTCTATCGGATTACATTAAACCTGCCATCAGAACCGACCCAGGTGGAGGTGGATCCTGACCACCGATTGCTCGATACAAAGCCATCGAACAACGTTTGGAGACCGAATTTTCGATGGCGGCTTACCCCTGCAATCACACCTGTCGACACTTCCGAAATGTTTCAGTCTTATGACAGACCAAGCTTCATTGTTGGGCCATTTGTGGACCAAAATGCTCGCGGTGGCGTGAAAGTTGGCCTTTTCGCACCCAATCGAGCCACAATCAACGGCTTCTTTGGAGCCATGCCCAGCCTCGACCGAATTATCGCAGGCGGTGAAGCCAAATTGACCTATCTCTATGGAACGAACTGGAATGCCGGGATTTTTTATGAGGATGGTATTAACCGCAATTTCAGCACCTCGGCTTCTCAGACTCAAAGCGGTGGCCGTATGTACTTGCGCAAGGTTTTATTACAATCATCAAGCGTTCTTGACGACGATGCTGCGTTTTATGAATTCTATACTGGCCATGGCAATATCTTTTGGGCTGGAGATATCGGTCGTCCCACGCCCGGTGCTTTGAATGCGGCTGGTATGAGACTCAAGATTAATACTCAGGCTCCGTTTTGGGATCCTGTCGAAGGACGCTTATTTGAAATCAATGGCGAATTTGGAGCTCCTGCATACGAGGCAAATTACCAGTATTACACACGATGGCAGGTCAATGCAGGGCAAGTCTGGACCCTGGGAGATGCATTTGGGCCATTGGAAAATACGCGATTTGCTGTGCGAGGAATGGGCGGAATGGCGTGGCCCCAGGATGTGAACTTTTTCCGACTTGGTTCCGGGCAAGTCAATCGGGCCCTTGGATTTAATGCACAAAATGGGTCAGCCTTCTGGCTGGCATCGGCAGAGTGGCGTTTTCCGATCATCCAGCAGCTCGATAAATCGGTGTTTGACAAGGCCATGACATTCGATAAAGTCTCGGGAGTCTTGTTTTACGACGTTGGTGAAACCGCTTTGAAACAGCAGTTCAGACCCGTGGTACAAGGTGTTGGATTTGGATTTCGCGTCGATACCGTTTTATTCGGCTTTCTCGAACGCGTCAATTTACGGTTTGACATCGCTCAGCCTGTCTCTGGGGCAAAAGGTGGACCACTTTTCTGGTTTGGATTCAATCAGGTTTTTTGATTTCTGCAATCAATTCCGCTTGATTGTAATCCGATCATGAATTGCAATATTTTCAGGCGCAATAGCTGACCCGATATGAAGATGAAGAATCCGCCGAACTTCTTCGATCACCGGCGCATCGTGATTCAAGTAGTGATTTGCAGAGACAATCAACTCGGATTCCGCACCATCGAGATGCCCGCTGGAGTATGTGACCAGCCCGTCTGTGATCTCGCCCCGAAGCTTGGGAATCAGCTTTTGATTATCACCTAATACAATATGGAACGATTTCGTCGGATCAGGCCGGGTTTTATCGATGGCTTTTAATATGGGATGGCTGGGCTGAAGGCTGTCGATTCCATTTGTGAGTCCAATCCGGCGAAATTCTGGCTGAATGATCCGGAATCCATTATTTCTGATCAATTCGGGTCGTGCTTTTTGGACATCGTCACCGGAACGAATCAAAAAAGAGCCAATTCTGCCAATCGGGCGGCTTGCAAAACTGCTGCCTCTAAAGACAGGTGCCAGAAAAACAGTTCTCCGAACTTCAGGAACTGCCTTGAAATGAAGCCGTTTTCGGAAGTTTTCGCGAGTCTCTTCACTGATTTGAATTTGATCGATTGGTTTTGTAAAAACGGCATTTTCAAATACATTATCGGAATTCGTAATCAGCAACCTGGAAACAATTCCGCCCATACTATGACAGACGACCACCATTTGATCCCAGGCAGGATCCGATTTACCCGGGTCGAAGACTTCACGAAGTTCCTGGATTTTCTCGCGAAGAATTCTGGCGGATTCCAATACAGGTTCGCCGGTCGGATAGAGTGCAAAAAAGAATTGATAATTCGCCCGAATTTCCGGGTCGTTCAGCAACGAATTATTCATGTCGGTCCAGGTGCGTGGGCTCGACCAAAGACCATGGATAAAAACGACTGGAATTTTACCGGGTCGATATGGTTCATTGATATAAATCTGAGATTTGACTTCCACAAGATTAGGGATCAACAGCCCCTCATATTCAATCGCCTGCAGACCGCTCTGGCTGAACTGAACCAGCGAAGGGGTTGTAAAATCAGCTGCCAATGGCATTTCCATGAGGGAACTAGTTTTGACACTCACCTCATCCAGCGGATTATGCAATTCCAGTTCGGCCGGGATCGTCTTCCAGTCGAGATTAGAGTCGTTTAAATCGACCAATGTGCGGATGCGAGCTGTGGATGTGATCCGATTATCTTTTGCAAAGAATTTCTCGCGGTCGGGCCGTTCTTCGTTTTCTTCGTAAATACGATCGGCCAGAATCGGTAATCCCCATCCTTCACGCTTGGCGATTGGCTCGATGTTGCGAATTTCATAATCCGAGCAGGGTACAAGTCTTGTAAATGTCAGGCCAGCCCAGTCAGGATCAGACAATTTCAATCCCAACCCCGCCTCAGCCAGTTTTTCGGCCAAATCGTTCGAATCTTTGGATTTATCGGCCCCTGTGATTTTCAAGCATCGAGTGACGGCAATCCGGTGAATTTCTGATAATCGTTGCCGAGAAGGTTCGTCAATCGCCGATCTTAATGCAACATCAGACACGATCGCCAATTCCCGATAATTATCAACCTCGGCTTTGCCTGTTGAGTTTTCCAGCTCTTTTGCCTTAAGAAGTGCCTGTTCCACAGATTCAAGTGTCGGTGTTGCTCGAAATCCTGAAAACTGTTGATGCTTATCGTCCGGTTTAAATAATTGAAATCTGGTTGATCGAACTTCTCCAATACCCGATTCGGAATCTTGCCTGTACCAAGGCTTTAAAACAGCCTTTTCGCGGGAACATCCAGAAACGAATAACTGGGCCAGGATGATGATACAACAGGTGCGATGATTCCATTGAATTTGAGACAATTTTGACAGATGCTCCGGATTTTGCGATTTGGCCTGACCAAATACCGCACTTCCGTGTCTATCAAGTATCTCCCTGTATGTTATTTATCGGTTCGGTTGCACCATGCAATGAAAAGAAATCAGGGCTGGATGCTGTGTCCGAGCATCCAGCCAGATCAATCCCCAGTCTTTTCTCAATCATCAAGGTTTACGATATAGAGATCGGTCGCGATTTACGAGTCAGAAGCCAAATCAGACGAATGCTATCGGGGGCAATGGGCAATCGAGCGAATCTGCAACGACGCGAACCATATCAAATTCGCGCCGGGTCACCACTTCGTCGGCCTGAATGACTTCTGCGGCAGCTCGGATCACTGCCAAGCGTACTTTTGCCGATTCTTTCACCAGTCGTCCAAGTGCGGCATCCAATCGCTCGGCATTGATCATGGTTCTGGGCAGGCACTGGGTGGGCGATTTTGTCATAACTCCTGTGAGCATCGACCCTGCCTTGGCTACAGCATGATTTGCTGAGGACTGACTCTCGGACGGATCCAAATCAGGCGATTGTCCCGACCATGCCAGAGCAGACATCAGTACAGCGACTGCCGAATTGGTATCAGGCATGGCTGCGGACGCTGATCCGACCGACTTTGCCAACGGATCTTTCGAGCGTTTCAGCTGGTTGGTCACCATGCGTTTGACGAGCCATTCGCCCATCTTGACTTTGTCGTCGGCCAGAATGAGTCGTTCGGATTCTTCGATCAAACTCACCATCTGGCTCGTCGATAATCGTCGAATGGCAGGAGCGATCAATTTGCACAAATCCACAGGATATTCCAGAAGTTCGTCGGGCATCATCCGGGCCACCCTTGGATACTCCCGGCGAAATGCTTCGGGCATCAAGGCCAGATTTTCAGGACTTGGAGCAAGCAGCCAAAGCACAATGCACGACGCCCCCAAAGGCTCGCGTGTGATCGCCTCAACGGCTTCAGGTACAAGCTCTTTAAATGATCGGGCATATCCAAATTGATCGTCGCCCGGCTGACCCGCCATGGAAAGGCTTTGATTCACCCCCTGCCCCAACGACTGGCGAACGCCCACGCTTTCTGAAAGCCCTGCAATGATCGGAGGGATGGCCATGCCGCCGGGAATGTTTGGCATACCCGGAATGTTCATGGGATTGCGATTTGATCTTGGATTTTTCGGAACGGATTCCACTGCAGCTTCCGTGATCTGAGCAGGGGCTGGAAAGACTCCATCCCAGTTCGGGTCAAGCCTTCGAATCCGGGTCTCAAGCGGCGGGTGCGTTGCCATGGGTGAACTGGCGAACATCCGCTTGATGGAATCCCCAAAAAACATGTGAGCTGTTTCAAGTGCTTCTGGTGATTGAACTTGAGCATGGTTGGCCCAACCTCCAATCGCTTTCAGGGCTCCGGCAATTCCATCGGGATTTCTCGTAAACTGAACCGCTGAGGCA
>CAMBZY010000097.1 GCA_945872325.1 Candidatus Kuenenia stuttgartensis
CAACCGGCGGAGAGGTCAGGGAGAATGACTTCAACGTCTGGATTGGTCAGGATATCGGCCGTTTCGGCCATGAAGTGAACGCCGCAAAAGATGATATATTGGCAGCCTTTGACGCGTGCAGCTTCCTGGGCAAGTTTGAAACTGTCGCCGGTGAAGTCAGCGAACTGAATCACGTCGTCGGCCTGATAATGGTGCCCTAGAATGACCAACTTGTCGCCAAGTAGAGACTTGGATTCACGAATGAACTGAGCCAGTTCATCGCGTCCCTGTTGCTTGAAAGCAGCAAGTGCAGGAGGCAGGTTCGGGCGTCGGGTGCTGAGAGTCGCGGTCATGGTGGTCGTAATCCTTCTCGAACAAGACGAATTCAGGTCGCCTCTCTTTAGAGATTATACGCTTTTTCATCAAAAAAGGCTTGGCCAAGAAAAGTACAATCGCCAAGAATTTTGTCTTGGCGATTGCAAAATTGATTCTGTGGTAATTGGATCCACTAATGGATTAATGGTTCAACTTCAGCTTCTTAGATTTAGGAACTGAGACTTTGGACAGTTCCGGAATTGGGGTAGCGATCATGGCAGGCTTCAACCCACCGAGACTTCGCCCCATACTTGATGCCCCGACCAATGCAGGTCGTTTGATACCAAATTTAAGGCCTTCGATCGATCCACCCGGAATTTGATTCGTTTCAATCTGGCCAATAGAAGGGACTCCGACCTTCCAAGTGGGATTTTTCGATAGGTCTGTTTTCAAAACCCATTTTGCGGCAGGGGTATTCATGAATCTGAAATCTCCCACAGCATTTGTAAAAACGTTTTGCTCGGAACTGCTTGTGACATTTAGGCTAAAACTTTTAAGCATCCCGACATCACCATAAGCGTTGTCCGCAACTTCAAGAGTCCAAATACCGTTCGCGGTCTCGCCATTGAACCTCGAAAGTGAGTCATAGGGCATAATGAGCCCAGAATAATTTTTGATACTGCTCGGTAAACGGGTCATCCCAGAATCATCAAATACGCCCCCCACCAAATTCTGCCCATTCCCACCCTGACGATTCAGGAGTCTGACTCTTGTACCTAGTGGAGAAATCAACGTTACAATCAAATCTCCTACGTGAGTGTGTGGAAGATTCACAGTGACCGTCATACCATTAACGGGCATACTTGCACCGGTTATGAGTACACTCTTCGATATAGTTTTCATGTCTATGACACGAATATTGGTAGTCACTGATTGTTTTGTGATCGAGACTCCATCAAAACTTCCGTTGAGATTTGTATCATTATAAACTCTCACACGCCCAATCCCAGCATTCGTATCAACATCATAAACCGATCCAGAGATCGTTTTCACATTGAAACTGAGTTGTGCGTTTGCTTTTATCGGATTTCCATTTCCATCAGCGATACCTGAGCCACCGGACATGAGTGTAATTACAAAATTACCGGAGACCGTTGTGATGGGTGTCAAACCGTGAATCAGCCAGGTTTTGTAGTCAGTTGTTGAAATCGACTGTTTGGCTGGATCAAGACTGACCGGAAGGCCGTCTCTCGATATCGTCAGGTCTGAGAGATCGACTCCATTCACAGGTTCACTGAAAACCAATTGAACCGATGAAACAGCTGCCAATGACTGGTTCGGAACAACGGGCGAAGTGAAAACTGCGTCAGGTCCTACTTGATCAGACATAAACGAACTGACAAAATCCGAAGTGGTCCATGCCCCACGACCAGCTGTACCGACGTAGAGAAAATCATCGGCAGCAGAATATCGAATATCATGAACAATTGTACTGGGAAGCCCTGTACCAAGCTTAATCCATATACCTGGTTTGTTCGAATCCATGGCATAAACTCCACGAATACCTCCGACAATCACGAGATCACGCGAGGCGTTTCCAGTCCCTATGGTCGCGACTGTAATCTGCTTCAGTACCGGGTCTAGCCCTGATAGATTGCCGGTAAGAGTAGACCAACTCGCACCAGTATCTGTTGTCCAATAAACGCTACCACTGGTGTCGACAACGTAGGCTGTAGAGGCACTCAAAGATCCCACAGCAATATCTATGGAATAATTTCCTGGATACGCTCCAACCTTCTGAAGTATTCCAGTTGAAGAATCACGCTCCATAAGAATCGAGCTACTCGTACTACCACCAACCCAAAGCAAACTCGGATCACCTGCACCACCATATGCAATGCTTCTGGTACCCCCGACATCTGCCAGTAAATTCAAATTATCTCCCCCATTAGATGATTCATAAATATATCGTGTTCCAATCACCATTTGATTTGGATTCAAAGAATTCAATTCAAAAGGCGTCACGAAGCCAACTGTAGGGTCTACAGTTAGCAGGTATCCAGAACCATTAACGTTTAAACCAACGTAATTTGCACTCAGGAAGCTATTGGAGGAATTATAGGTTCTACGTGTAAACCCTCCTAGATATTGGGCACTGCTGTAGCGAACAGACTGTCCATTTCCTAGATCAGCTGCTGCCGTCGCAGCACCATCTCCCTGATTTAGTTGCTGCCAGACTGCTCCTCCAGTCGACATTTGCTGACTGCTGCCAACGTCCTGTGCGCCTGCCACCAGAATATTATTGAGCGGATCGTAAGATAAACCACCGGGATCAACTTCAGTGACCTGTATATTCCCGACTAATGACGACCACACTCCGGTATTTAAAGTGGGTTTCGACCGTTTATAAATACCGCCATCATCGACTTCTATGATATTTCCCAATGCATCAAAAGTCATATTGCGACTGTCTGCGTGGGGAGCTGTACCCTGAGCCGGTCCGGAACCATCCGCATCGGCAAAATCATGCGTGATTGGTGTCCACTGTGCCCCAGATGGCGATGCAGCGTTACCCCTGAACAATCGCCCTGTGTAGTTTATCGCGCCAATAGCATTAGGCCAGCCACCGGTTCTTGAACCGTTGTTCAAGGGTTGCCGATCACCACCAACGTAGACGATATTAGAATTCGTTGCATCAGCCAGAATCGAGAAATGGATTTCGCCCTGATAACCAGGATGTGTGCTTGGTTGCAAACCCTGAACAGACTGCCATGTCCCTCCGCCTGCATAAGCCGCATTTCCTGATGAATTATCAAGAGAAAATGTAGTGGCACTTAATACAGTAATCGTCCAAACACCGTTTGCGGCAGTATTTCCAAGGACGTTACTGACTTTGACTCGATCACCGGTTTTCTGGTTGTGATTCACAGCCGAGGTAATCACAATTGGACCAGCATTAGTGGCATCCGTAACTGTATTTACTGTTGTTTCTACCACTTCCGGAATATCCATGAACTTCCAGGCGCTTCCCTGATTCAAAGATCTAAATAGCGTTGCTAATCTGCCATTATTAATCACGCCTACAAAGATCGCACCGGTATTCTTACTGACGGATATCTTAATATTCGTTGTGCTTGAAGAAATCAGACTTCCACTTGGCGTTACATTTACCCAAGTACTACCATTGTCATTTGACCGATATATTCCAGAAGTAGTCCCTGCGTAGATTCGGCTGGGATTTGTAGGGTCACTTTGCAAATCAAATGCACCCGCATTTGGCAATGTTCCAACTCCTGACAATCTTGTCCAATTCAATCCACCATTTGTTGATTGCGAGATACCTGCATTCGAATAAAACGGGCTGGAACCTGCAACTATACTCTCCGCGCCCCTGAATGATGCATTTACAAGAAGTCTCTTTCCTGTTATTCTTCTTTAATCGCAAAAAGCTTCAGGCTCTCGGTTACTCAAGTGTCGCATGGAGGCACACATGGGCAAATGGTACAAAGTCGAATTGACGGAAGATGAACAAGTCATTGTTCATGAAGAACGCAACGCACATCCGAATCTTAATATTCGCAATCGCATGCTGATTATCTGGCTTCTACACCAAGGCTTGCAACGGCAGCAAGCTGCCGATATCGCACAGGTCCAGCGAATCACAGTTCAGCGACTCGTCAAGGCTTTTCAAAAAGGACGCCTAGACACCCTTCGTAAATGGGACGCTGAAGGATCTGAAAGTGAGCTGGCATCCTTTCGCGATATTATCCGCAAATCGCTTGAAGAACGCCCCGTTTGCACCATTGCCGAAGCTGCCGAGCGTATTACCGAACTCACCGGTCTTGTGCGAGGACAGACGCAAGTTCGTAAGTTCTTGAAAGATCTTGGCTTCAAATGGAAGCGTACCCGCGCCGTACCTTTGCCGCCAAAAAAAACTTGGCAGAGCACGTTCAGGAGCAGTCCGATTTCCTCGATCATGAATTAACACACCGACTGGAGGAAGCCAAGTCTGGAACCAGACGGGTTTATTTTGTGGACGCATCTCATTTTGTTTATGGCACTTTCCTTTGTTGTCTCTGGAGCCTGACACGACTCTGGATTCCTGCGGCTTCGGGGCGGCAACGATTCAACGTGCTTGGAGCGTATGACCCAATCCTTCATAAATTGATCTCGGTCAGAAATACAACAACAGTCAACGCCGAAACAATGTGCGAACTTGTGCAATTGGTTCGTCAGGAGAACCAGCATGACCCGGACAAGCCAATTACGTTTGTGCTCGACAATGCGCGTTATCAGCGTAACGCATGGGTTCAGGAGATGGCCGGGGAACTGGGTATCGAATTGCTGTTTCTACCCAGCTACTCGCCGAATCTGAATCTGATCGAACGGTATTGGAGGCTACTCAAAAAGCAGGCTTTGTATGGCAAGTATCACAGGAACTTTGCAGCATTCCGAGCCGCGATTGAACTATCAATGATCGAGCTTCACGACACAAAACGAGATAAACTGGAAACCATGATGACGCTTAACTTTCAAACGTTTGAAAAAGTATCATTAATGGCCGCGTAAAGTATAAGTCAATCGAGCTTGTTATCAAAATTCATCTGAAAATCCAAGACCTGAAATTAATATGGTCTGCTGGACAAAGCCGTGGTGCTCTGGTCCTCCGAGTTCGGCCAGGTTCATTCAAAGCCCACTACTGCTTCACCATCTGAATGGCCAGTGCCGGCAATTAGGGCTCTGAATTTCAGCGTGATCTCTTCTCACACGTCCTCCGATATCTAAAAAAAGCCCACGCCCCCGCGCGGGAAGATGGGCTTTTCATGTGTCTGCCGATGCCCGAGATGAACTCAGGGTGTCGAGCGAGCAACACTGCGATTCTGCTTCATCTCATCCAGTAACTCGCTGACTTCCCCGAACGTCTCAAAACGTTGGCGTTCTGCATTAAGGGGGAAGGGGGACCGTGCTCGTTAAAGTCAACTGGCTAATCAACTGGTTGACATTTGGGGAAGGGGGACCGTGCTCGTTAAATTCAACTGGCTAATCAACTGGTTGACATTTTCAGACTGAGGTTGTCGCATTCCTCAATCATTTGAAAATTGTCGATACATCAGTTGATTTCAAAATATTTTTCCATGTACTATAGATGGGATTCCTGTTGAAACAGGAGTTTTTGAAGGGTTTGCTTCAGGGCCAAAAGCCGATTCCATACCAGCGAGGAGGGCCAGCGGCCCTCGTCAGTTGGCCAAACCAAAAAATGCGTTGAGGGCTGAAGGCCCGACATCTCTCACGTCACGTCTCAGGAAACAATATGCGAATGGGGCGGGCGACTTAAGTCTATGGCACGAACCTCGGCTCTGTTACAATCAACGACTCAGACGATGTGGACATCACTCACCTAGATTGGCAGGGCTTAGAATGACATCTGATCAGCAGCGGCAAACACGCAAATACAGGTTTACTTATGTTTTTTGCGTTTCCATGTTATTGATCATGTTGCCCTCGCCGGTTCTGCATTCGCAGCAGATAAATGAACGACTGGCCTTCTGGCCTCTGACGAAAAATCCCGATGCTCTGGGCGAAGGTGTCAAAACCATCCGGTCAGCCGGCCTGAAATTTGAACCGCCCGACCGGGGCGACCGACGGCAGGCATCTATCTGGGATGGCCACACAAGCCTGATTGAGGCCAATGTGCCTGATCGCACGCATCCGGGCCGCGAAGCTTTTACTGTCAGTCTCTGGTTCAATATCGACGGTGCCGACGATGACCTGCCAGGCGACTTGGTAAATCACTTTGATCATGGCTCACAGAATGGCTGGTCGCTGGCTGTCACAAGTCGCAGCGGCCTGGTACACAGCACTTCAAACCATCGCCAAATCAGCTTTGGCATCAACGATAATCGCCACGCACCTGCCTGGCTCAGCCACGGTCGCCCCGGCCAGGCCATTTACGTGCATGCACTCGCGGTGCACAACGGCCAGCTTTACGCGGGTGTCTGCGACCCTCGGGCGGGGAGTCAGGGCGGCGTATTCCGCTTCCAGCCACCTGATCAGTGGATCAACACCAATGCCCCCGTGCGGGCCAACGCGGTCACTTCTCTGACTGTTTTCAATGGTGAACTTTATGCCGGAACGGGTAAATACCGCCTGGCCGGTTCGGCGCTCGAAGAATCGGGAAATGAAGCCCTCGGTGGTGAAATATTGAAATTGGGCGATTCCGGAAAATGGTCCGTTGCCGGCAAACTAGCCTCAAGCGAAGCGGTAGGCGGCCTGGTTGTATTTCAAAATAAGCTTCATGCCAGTTCGCTTTACCGCCCGGCCGGTTTTTTCCGCATGGAACAGAACGGGCATTGGCAAAACCTGCCAACCCCGGGCGGGAAGCGGCCCGAAGCCATGGCGGTTCATAACGACAGACTTTACGCCACCGGCTATGACGAAGGCCATGTTTATGAATTTGACGGCAGTAAATGGACCGATTTCGGCCAGGTGGGCACCAACACACAAACATACGGATTCGCGGTTTATCGCGGAGGGCTCTATGTCTCCACATGGCCTGAGGGTAAGGTTTATCGACTTCAGGCGGCCAATCGCTGGATCGACTGCGGCCGACTGGGCGAGGAACTTGAGGTCATGGGACTGGCGGTGCATAATGGTTCACTTTTCGGCGGCACTCTGCCATCGGCGCAGGTTTATCGTTATCTGGGCGAGCAAAAGTGGCTGACGACCGGCAATACCGACCCGACTCCGAATGTCAAATATCGCCGAGCCTGGAGCATGGCCGAATTCAACGGCCGACTTTTCTGTGGTACCCTCCCTTCGGGGCAGGTTTTTTCGTATCAGTCGGGCCTTGCCTGCACCATTGACAGGCCCGTTGGCCCCGGTTGGCACCACCTGGTTGCGGTGCGAGATCGAGCGTCATTGAAACTCTTTCTGGACGGTCAACTGGCTGGCGAGACAAAAAGCGAGCTGGCAGGGCAGATCAACCTGAAGCCAAATGCAACCCTGAAGATCGGCCACGGCGTTTACGATCATTACAGGGGCCGGTTGCGCGATGTGTCGATCAATCGCGGTGCCGCCGATGCCGATGCCATTAAAATGCAGTTTCAATCAACCCGAAATTAAAAATGAGCCTGAAAACCAGCTATTTCACACTTTTGATACATTCTGACTTGAGTTTTTTCTTGAGACGGGAAATATTCTCAAACTGGGCGTTCCGATCCGGATGACGTGGCCCCATCGTCTATTTCTTCAGTGCCTTACGTCTGCGATAACCTTGCTTCTTGAGCAACCCAGAGACGATGTGCCGACTGACCGGCGTTCCCAGTTCGCCCATGCGTCTGGCAATCAGACGCCTGGAGAGATTGGTCCATTTCACTCCAACCCGCATTGGATCGCCTGCGGTATGATCTTCGAGAACCTTGCAAAAGTTGGCCTTAATGGCCAAATCTTGTTCGATCAGGGTCTTGCGTCCACCCCTTTTTTTCGAATGCGGAGCGGATCCAGCACGTCTTCGCCTTCCAGTTCCCCAATCCCACGCTGGATGGTCTTTGGATCGCATCCCAAAACACGTGCAACGAGCTCAACTCCGCCGTGTCCCAGCTTCGCGGCTTCAATCGCTGCATACCGACGACGATCAGCTTCATTGAGCGATGCAAAAAGACGCTTCATCATCCGCTCGATTTGTGGAGCAAAGGCTTCCATGCCGACACCTCCTTGACAATGATCTCAAAGCCAATCGATTCATCAGCATAATTTGCCCAAAAGCGGAAGTTATTTCCGGCCTGTTCCTTAACGATTCCGCTTAAACAGGATGAGTTCTGGTCAGAACGATCAGGGCGTTCTTGATTAGACCTTGTTTCGTAATCTGGATGTATCTCATTGTATTCAAATGGCTTGCTGCGATCGGTTCATTGTTGGCCTCAGTCCGTATCCTTGTTTTGTATTCCGGATATTTCTCTATGGGATACAAGGGTTTGTGTCGAATCAAAGTCTTGCTTTTCGGATGGATTTTACCTGATTGGTTCATCAGATTCTTTCGATATTCACCAAACCCCGAGGCTGTTTCAATCGCTCCCGCCGATTTCTTGTTTTGCACAGCGGACCGTTCTTTATGACGTATAAGGATTTGTGTCGAATGAATCGTCTTCCTGTTCGGGGCTGTTCTATGGTGCGGGCTGGCGTCAGTGATCTTGTTTTGCACCGTGAACCGTTCTTCCTTCTGACAATAGGTTTGCGTTCTCTCTACAGACTTAAAAACCGAAGGCCCGGTGCCTCGCTGACGCTGCATCTCAAATCTGGTTAGATTTAATGATTGAACAGGATTCAGGAGCAGGCCTGAAATAACTTCCGCGTTTTAGGCCAATCGTAGCCAAGCACAACCTGGCTGTTATCTAACTAGCCGGCCCTGACGCTAGCCTAGTTTTTATCGTAACCGTTCAGTCCTCATTCTGCTAATAAAAAAAGCCGATGTCCCATCGCATTTTCACAGAGTACCTCACAGATTCATGATTTTATCGTCGTCTCAATTGGGCTATCCTGTTTTTGATAATCTCGTAACCTCTTGGTTATGAACGATTCCTTGCCAGCCCCAACGTCGAATTGCCCCGATTGCGCCAAGTTG
>CAMBZY010000098.1 GCA_945872325.1 Candidatus Kuenenia stuttgartensis
TTCCACAGGTTCGACCAAGGCTCGAGCGTCGAGAGGAGCCAGAATCATGGCGTCTACCTTGCTCGCCACTGCACTTTGAACCAGCTTGATCTGGTCCGCCCGGTCATCTTCTTTAGTTGGTCCCTGCCAGATAATTTCCACATCGCCCAGCTCCTGTGCTGCCTTCGAGGCACCCGCATGAACCGACTTCCAATGCTCGTGAGTGGTGCCTTTGGGGATGACCATCACCCGAAACTTCTTGGCTTTATCGCCTGCGGACTTGCTGTCAGCCGTATGCTCCAACTTGGGTGGAAGCACGAGGTTTTTGAGTTCCGGTTTGTCAATATTCTCAGGAGTGATCAGATGCTCGCCTGTCCCGATGACAGCATCCACCTTATTTTTACGAAGAATTTCGCTAATCGCTTTGACGGACTTATAACCCATCTGAAACGGGTCTTGAAGCAGCAGACCTTGAATCTTGCCGGCCCTCATGGCTTCCACAAGTGGTGGACTTCCATCAAAACCTACAAAAACAACAGGCTTTGGGGACCCGGTAGCGGTTCCAGCAGGTGTCGCAGGTACTGGCGAATTTGAAGAGGGCGGTTGGCCCCCACATCCTGAAACAAAGGCCAAGGTGATGAGTGCCGAGAACCATCCGCCAATTTGTCGCAAACGCATGGACGACGACCTATGATATTTGAGGAAATCCGGTGTTTGGAGAGGGCGAGATGAGGTTAGCCCTGATTGGATAAGAATATCAGAACCGAACGGGTGGGCATTGTCAAGAATGGTCTGAAAGATTGGTTGGATTTTGGCCAGTTTCTTTTTTGTCAGAGTTCGTATAAGATGAAACGATCACGACAGAAGATTTTCGAAAAATAGAAGCGGAGCCGGAACCATGATTGAAATTCGTTACACCGGTGATGCGCTTTGGAATAGAATTGAGCGTGCCTTGGAAAAAGTTAAAGATCGTTTGAATCGAGTGACTTCGGCACTTGAAAATGCCGGAATTCCCTATGCCGTCATTGGCGGAAACGCTGTTCAACTCTGGGTGGCACAGGTTGATGAATCTGTTGTCCGAAATACTCGGGATGTGGATATCATTATCAACCCTGAGGATTTGCCTAGAGCCATTATCGCTCTGGAGAAAGTTGGTTTTATTTACAGGCATGTCAAAAGTATCGACATGTTTCTGGACGGCCCCGACGCCAAAGCCAGGGATGCTGTGCATGTTCTGTTTGCTGGAGTAAAAGTTCGAGCTTCTGATCAGGAACCCGTTCCAGACATTGAAAATATTACCATGATCCAGAATATCCGAACCATTCCGCTCGAAGGATTGATTCGATTGAAACTGATCGCATTTCGCCTCAAAGACCGAGTCCATTTGCTAGACATGATTTCCATCGGCATGATCGACGAGACATGGCTCGAAAAATTGCCTACGGAACTTGCGGAGCGTCTGAAAATTCTTCTCGATGATCCTGAAGGTTAAATCTCAGAAAGGCTGTTCGATTCAACTTCTAGCAGGTGATTTAAATACAAAATACCGAGCCATGCTGAAGCTGATCCCCGTAGCCAGTACGATCCCAACCAAAGCGGCAGCCAATTTATGGTGATTGAAAAACTCCACCTGAGTTGGCAGCCAAAGCCTGATGACGAGGCTTACGCCGATGGCCAAAGCATTGCCGGTGGCATAGGTCAGATATTGGCGAACGATCGACGCATTACGGCGGGCATCATTAAAAGTGAATCGGCGATTGATCAAAAAATTCCACGACATCGCCAGCCAGACCGCAAAAAAACCGGATAAAGCCAGGTCGCCTGATCCACCGATCAATGGAACCTTGGTATACTTTAAGGAAGTGTCGCGAAACAAAGCCTGAAAAAGAGCATAAAGAGTCAGGTCCACAATCATCCCTGAAAAACCGACAGCGCAGAATTGAATCAATCGCGATACATTCCCATATTTAAGGTCAATGTATGACTTCAGAAAACTCAATTCCGGGTGGCCAAGCCTGAACCCTTTGGCTTTTTTCAATCGTTGCGGAAGATGGCTCTCAGAAAGCACGCGCCGATCATTCGGAATTCTTAATTGCATTTCCAGAGCAAACCATCGCCCAGCCGGCCTTAACGCCGCAGGGCGTTCCTTAAGAGCTGATCTGCGAACCACAATCGCAGAGGCATTGGCTGCATGGCAGTCCGTCAGTTGACCAACAAATCGGGCGGCCGACTTTCCAAGAAAATCCCGTGGAGTTCCTGGTGAAACAATAAGATCCGAGTGCCCTCCAGCAACCTGCTCAATTGCGGATTGAAACCAGTCTGGATGAAGCCCAAAATTCTCGTCAACCATCACGACAAGATCTGTCTTCAATTCGACCAGTAATTGTTCAATTCTGGCAGAACGCAATCCGGGCCTAAGCTTCAACTCATGGACTTCAAATTCCAACTTCGATGCCTGAAGTTGATCCATCAAAGCACTTGACGGGGCAGGGTGTTCATTCTCCTCAGAAAGAAATCGGAGAATCGTGATCCGACCAGCCGATCCCATGGAATCCCCTATCAAGGATGCTTCCAAGGACACTGGGAGGTTTTGATGGTGTATCGAATGAGCCATAAGTCGATGATTATGTATGGTTTAAAGCAGGTCTACCGGCGTCGTTGATGTTACGAATTCAAGGTGAAATCGGGATGATCGATCTTGTGATCCATGGCCGATTCGATCCATCCCCCGCCCAGAACCATGTCGCCTTCATAGAGGGTCAGCACTTGCCCAGGTGTCACAGCCGTCTGCGGTTCGTTGAACGTGACCATGACATGGCCAGGCGTGTTAGGGTCGCACTTTGCAATCGCCGCAACGGCCTGATGCCTTGCACGAATCTGGGCATGGCACTTGAAAACGCCTGTAGGGGGCTCCACATGCCAGCCAAAACGTTCCGCCACCAGCCCGGGCTTGAAAAGATCCGCGTGGTCGCCAATCACAACCGAGTTGGTCTCTGGCAGGATATCAAGCACAAAAAGCGGTTTTGTGGCAGCGATTCCAATCCCCCTCCGCTGACCGATGGTGAAGCCTTCAAAACCATCGTGAGTGCCAATTTTACGACCTGATTTACTGACAAAATTGCCAGCCGTTTCCCGATCGGGCAGCTGCTCACGCACGAATCGTACATAATCGTTATCAGGGATAAAGCAGATTTCCTGACTGTCAGGCTTACTGTGTACCGGCAAGTCCAGCCGCTTGGCCATCTCTCGAATTTCCAGTTTCGGAAATCCGCCAACTGGGAACAATATTTTGTCGAGAACCGCTTTTTTCAGCCCTGAAAGGACATAAGATTGATCCTTCGTAGCATCCAGCCCACGCGCAATCCTCGGGCGGCCCTGAGAATCTCTCAGGATTCGAGCATAATGGCCAGTGGCCACATGGTCTGCTCCAATCTTCTGTCCATACGCCCAAAGCTTACCAAATTTCAGCCATATATTGCACATGACACAGGGGTTGGGTGTACGCCCCTGAAAGTATTCGTCGACAAAATAATCGACGATCCGACCAAAATCCGACTCGAAATCGAGGGCATAGAACGGGATGCCAAGCCGATCAGCCACACGCTGTGCATCCACAGAATCGGTGATGCTGCAACACGTTTTGGTACGTCGCTCATAATCTTCCGAATGGGAGCCGGTTCGCATGAACAAGCCGACCACGTCGTAACCTTGTTCCTTCAGAATCCAGGCTGCAACAGAACTGTCCACACCACCGCTCATGGCAAGCACAACACGTTTGCCAGTATTGGATTCCGTCGATGAACCGGTCATGTTTTACAGCTTCGTTTCCGTGTACCTGAGCGGCCCAGTGAATATGCTCTCAAATCCAAGTTATTGGCCTTGCCTATGTCACATTGTTAGTATAGCAAACCGATGTAGAAAAGCGAAGATCAGAAATCCATCAAAAAGATCAATTCGCCTGATAAACCAGAATTAACCGTCATAGAACGACGAACAAATGACACCAGGATAAGCTTGGGGGTTTGGATTTAAAAACTCAAGGTTTGTGATTACAAGATTGGCCCCGAATCTGATAGCGATCGTCGAACTGCTCCTAAAAATATCCATTCTTCCAGCCGATCCTGACCTGGCCATCACTTCACTCCAAAAAAAATCTCTACAAACAAAAGCCAAGCCGCTTCACTCCGATCTTGAGCAGGCAATGACCAACCCACACTTTTTGATGCATAACAAGTGATGTAAACAAGTTATGTGCTAGACTCAAGCGTACCTGACGTCCAGTAAAAGGGGCTTTCCAATGAAGCTGAATCGATTGTTTTACGTCTCTTTTTTCAGCAATTCGTCTTAAAAGTTCTTGAATAACGGAAGCTATTCCTCTATCTATGTAGGAGTCTGGTTGACCGGAGCATCTGTTCTTACTGATTTTTGGGAGCAGTTCGCCATCTGGCGCGGTCTAAGATACCAGCACAAGCATAGACTGAGGAGTTTTATCGATGAAGAAAACACTTTTGAGCGGTTTGTTCCTGATGGTTTCCCTGATGGTTCTGGGCTGTGGTGGCGAAAAGGCCGCTGCTCCTGCTGCTGATGCCAGCAAAGCCGCTCCTGCTCCAGGCGCTGCTCCTGCAACACCTAAGGTTGAAGCCAAGAAGTGAGAATGGCTTAACGCCATCGCCTCTTCTTTAAAGCTTATTCCGACAAAGGTCGATAGCGGAGAATTCCTGATCTCAGGAATTCTCCGCTATTTTTTTTCGTATCAAACCTGTTATTATTTTTTAAAGGCAATCCATGATCAGGCTTGTCATGAGGCAATTTGGACTCGGCTTCAGTACTCTTGATCTCATGGGATACCAAACCTCGATGATTCAGCTTAAACATTTCATGATCTTGACAGGTTTGATTTTTGCCGCAAACCAGACTCTTCCCGCGCAGCACCAAAGACTTGGCCTTGAAGGAGCAAGCGTCACGGAGCGTGGACGCACTCTTTTTGAATGGGTCTGGGAACCTACCAACCTGCCGCGTCCTCTCGACAGATCTGATGGCCTTGGCCCGATGTTTAATGGGAAAAGCTGCGCTGAATGCCACCATCAAGGCGGTACGGGTGGGGGTGGGATCGGTCTCCATAACACCGAAATCATCACCGCCTGGCCAGTCACTGACAAAACCGGTCACATCTCAACGCGACAAAAGCTCGGGGAAATCCACGAAGGCCTGAAAGTTTCGTCAAGTGTCATATTACATAAGGAATCGTTAAATTCGAGCTATGCCGATTATCGCCAGAAAGTCGCTGGAAAGCATACGGACTTCACGATCTTCCTGACTCAGCGCAATACTCCAAGCCTGTTTGGTCTCGGATTGGTGGATCAATTGAATGCCAAAATATTACTCCAGCAAGAAGCCATGCAGGCCAGTCTTGGATTAACCGGGCGAGTTTCGCGAACCGACGATGGCCGGGTCGGCAAATTTGGCTGGAAGGCTCAAAAGGCGTCACTCAAGGAGTTTGTAGAAGAAGCCGCAGCAGCGGAACTTGGCCTGGAATCGAGAACCAAACATCAAGGGTCGGATCCGCGCAAGCCAGTCGAGCCAGCTTCCACAACTGACTTAAGCGATGAGCAACTCGACGCAATCACGGCCTATGTTTCAAGCCTTCCAAAACCCAAATCAAAGCTCTCTAAAGATGAATCTCCAGGCCAAGAGCTTTTCAGACAGATTGGCTGCCAGGACTGTCATGTCGATAAACTTGGCGATATTTCAGGCATATACAGTGATCTGCTGCTACATGACATGAAGCCTGAACTGCAAGAGGCTGGATCTTACGCGATATTTGGAGTCTCAAATCCAGGAAAACCCGTCTCTACAAACGACTCCGTCAAGGCCAGCGAGTGGAGAACGCCCCCTTTATGGGGAGTGGGTTCGACACCTCCTTATTTACACGATGGCAGTGCGAAGTGTCTGGAAGACGCAATCGCCGACCATGGTGGGGAAGCTCTGGAATCCGCCAGAAAGTTCCTTCAACTCAATTCAGATCAGCGAAATGAGTTATTGAAATTCCTGCGCTCGCTTTAGGGCTTAGGTATAGGTGGAGGATCGTTCGGGTTCGGAATAAACCGAGGCACTTTTCCTCTGAGGATTCCGTTAAAAAGCATGTCGAGACCTGTGTCAACAGCCCGATTTTTCAACTTCTCGCCCAGATCTTTCATCGTTGCATCAAAGGCAGTTTTATCGACCTCAGGCTTATCGAGAGTTCCACGGATCGGGATCTTGAATTGCTCCTGCCCCAGAAACGATTGGAAAAGTGGCACATTTTGCAAAAGAGTCGGAGTCACAGGCACTTCAACCATCAAATCAAGCTCTTTTTTGAATGTCACAGAACCGGAAAAGTCGAGTCGTGTGAGTTGACCAATCGGAATGCTCAAACCATGCTGAATCACACGATCGCCTTGAATTTCAAATTGAATGGGTTGATCGAGTGAAAACGTTGGTGGAGGAGGTAAGCCAACACTTTGTGTCAAATTTAATAGCCACGGACCAGGCCCGAATTGAACATCGTCAAATGCCATATCGCCCTTGAGTGACAATGGAATCGACTTATCAGCCAGAGGGATAACTCCATCAGATATCTTTGCCGAGATAAATCCATTCACCCGAGTGGCTGATGCCAGAGCAGGGGCTGGATAGACCATGTAATTCTGAGAAGTGAGCTGATCGAGTGACATGCGTGTCAGAGTTGTTTTGGCTCCAAGTTTTATGCGAGCCGGCTTGGCATCGGCAGTCATTTCTATCAATGGCTCAATATGCAATCGGCCATCATTAATCGTGGTATCAATCGGCGCGACTGCCAAAACTCCGTCCAGCCATTTGACATCCAGATCCATCTCACCAAGCTGAATTCCGCCGGATTTAAACCGTTTGACTTTGGTGTTTAAATTGGCCTGCATGGCCTTAAGCTCATTTTTACCGATCGGGCCATGTGCCGCAAATTGAATCGGAGTCATCTCCAATTCCACAGGTGCCGTATCAGAGTTCGCCAAAAGCTCTTTAATCTTCGTGGAATCCACTTTGACTGATCCATTTAAATCAATCGCAGCCTTCACACCACTCACATCCGTAGCCTTGCCTTGAAGGGTTGCATCAATTCCTGGGAAGGACAGGTGGGTATCTTTTAATGAAATGTCCACTGTGGGATCAATTGAGGCACGAATATCCGACTGCAATTGAAGCCGGTCGACAGCTGTCAGAAACGAAGGCAAATTTGACGAATCCGACCATTGAATGTCGGCTCGAATTTTAGGCTGGATATGAAACTGTTTGGGCCCTTCTGTGACAATCACCCGGCCTGTAGCCCACGCAGTTGCTCCAATTCCCATCGAGTTTCCAGCGATTGGCCACCGATCAAATTCCGCTTGAATTTCAACCGATTTATCTGTCCATCTCTGAATTTTACCCTGCACGGAGAGTGCAAATTTCGCCTTCCTGGCTCCGGCTGCGCTGGCGTCCAGAGAGAAGCTTAAAGGACCTGGCGATTGAGGCAAATCAATCAGAATATCGGCATTATTTGAAACAAATGGCTCGAAAAGCTCAGGGGTCATCACCTTCAGGGTCGATTTCCTGATCTCGATTGCGAAATCGCGTCCAGCATTTGGCTTAATCAGACTCCCCAGAGCCCGAATCAGATTGATTGTTCCATCTGGTTCGCGTTTGATGTCGATGACAGCTTCCTCCAAAGAAAGCGTCCCCATATCATCCGGATCCTCGATCAATTGCCAGAGCGTTCGGCTGAGCTTGACCGTTTTTGAGTCGATCACAACCGTTCCATCCTGATCCCGAATCTGAAATCCAGAAATCACCAGCGGTTGATCCCATCCAAACTGAAATTTATCGACTGACAGGGAACCAGGGGCGATCAGTGGCTTGACCACTCCCAAGATCCTGGGCTTCATCCAATCGGCAGAGAGAATTTCTGGTAGAGATAAAAGCCCGACGCCTATGCCAGCAATGATCAGCCCGATGCACAATCCGGTCCATAGCAGAAGATTTCGTTTCCTGGGCTTAGGGCTCAGCGGTGTGGTCATGGTCAGCTTCTTCTATTTCTCTGAACGACGGTCACTGTGCAGAAGGGACTTAAGGCCGGACCTGCTTGATCAGGGCGTATCAAAATCGTCAGGACCGGTAGAACTCCCCTAGGACAATCCACAATCAAAGTTTACCATAATCCTGCCAGAATCGCATCGCGTTGAACGGTTGCGTTATCGGAACTCAGAACCGTCGAACACGGCGACTCAAGACTTTTTGAAAGCGGCTAATCACAGTGGATGGGCAAAGGACGGACCCCACAACCCGCCGGAACTTATGTCTCTTAATGACCAGCCTTTACGCCTCCCAAGGCTGCTGGTGGCCAGCCCTCTCCATGCACTTGAAAAGCATGGGAATTGATCCGAGAAGCACGGGATGGATCTTTTCATCTCTGGCACTCTCGACAATCTTTGCCCCTCTGGTTCACGGCCGACTGGCGGACAAAAAGATCGCAGCAGAGAAGATTCTCGCCTTCTCTTACACCGTAGGCGCGATCATGCTGATCGGTATCACCCAATATCATGGAAAAAGCGCTGTCTTTCTTTTCGTTTTTTTCATGGGTTACTGGCTACTCGTTGCTCCCGGATTCAGCTTAAGCAACACAATCAGTCTGCGACACCTGGCACAACCGCGTGAAGAATTCGGTGGAGTCAGACTTTGGGGCACGGTTGGATGGATGGTTGGTAGTTACGCCGTTGCAGCTCTATTCCTGGTTTCTGGGCCAAGGCCATCAGGAACTGGGATCCCTCTGATCTTTTATGTCAGCGGATTTCTCTCACTTTTGACAGCGTTTCAGGCCTTACGACTGACTCCATCACCGCCAATGGAACAATCTGGAGTGGGATTCGTCCATGCCCTTC
>CAMBZY010000099.1 GCA_945872325.1 Candidatus Kuenenia stuttgartensis
TTACCCTACTGCTGGCATTAGATGTCCATTTCTGGCAACAGACAAACGGATTTTATCCGAGCTTGCAAACCAACACGGATAAGAAGCTCGAAACTTATACTAATAAAGATGTTGTATCACTCTTAACCGATCCCCAGCCTGGCCCTTTACCAGCCATCACAGACACTTTTGAAGCCGACTATTGGGAGACTTATCGAGCCCTTTATCTGGCCCAGAAACCAATCTCCATGGGCAAACCGTTCGGCTTCTTCCCCAACCGATTTCCAAACGAATCTCCTCCAAATCCAAGATTCGTACTGATCACCAACTCCCCAGCATCGCTCCAGATGCTCCCTTTGATCAGGGCAGAAGGGGCTAAGCTCTTCTCCGATAAGCGAATTATGGTTTATGATCGGTCCATCAGAGAATCCCCTACACCACCTCCCATCTCAAATTGATTCCACCAGATTCATCAGCACCACATGACCGACACAACCTCAGAACTCAAATCAACGAACGCCCCCCAACAGTCATTGCGAATCTGGGATATCGCTGCCGTAGGACTCTTCCTGACCGCTTTATCAACCTATTTCTGGCCCTTGATCATCGGCAAAGCCGCACTCTTTTATTTCGACGTCACCGAGCTCAATTATGCGTACAGGCATGCCTTTGCAGAAAATCTGAAGGCTGGCCGAATCGCCTTCTGGTGCCACAATCTCTACAACGGTTTCCCGCTCTACAGTGAAAGTCAGACCGGTTACTGGCACCCCCTCAAATTCCTCCTCTATCCATTCTTAAGCACCTGGTATGCTTTAAGTTGCGACATGATTCTGTCGCTAGCCATTGCTGGACTCGGCACCTACACATGGCTGCGTCGCCACGCCCATCCCGCTGGTGCCCTCACAGGTGCCCTGATCGTCACATTCGGCGGATTCACCTGGGCCCACTTCGTCCACACCAGCATGGTAAATGCATTGGCAAGCGTACCTTGGATCATCTGGGGTCTGGAACGTTCCTGGCGAACCGGCCGCCTCGGAGGCTCCGCAGTCGCTGCCATGGCTCTTGCTTGCCAAGTCTTTGCAGGCCACTTGCAGGACGCCGTTTTTTCCGTCCAGCTCATCGCTCTCTTAACGGCATACCAAGTCCTTATTAAGAAAGATCTTAAAGCTCGTAAATGGTTTATTTCCTGCGGCTCCATGGCCATCATTGCAGGTGTCCTGATCGCAGCCGTTCAATGGATCCCTTCCTACGAGCTCCTCAAACGCACACCTCGCACTGAGGGCCTGAGCTGGCTCGACCAGACATTCGGATCCTGGCACCCCCAGCTCCTCCCAACTCTCTTTGTGCGAGAGGCTTACGGCACACGATCCCGCGATACAGATTGGATGGACGGCTTCTATCCATATCACGAAATGAACGCCTATGTCGGTGCCACCGCGATGCTTCTCGCCCTTCTGGGGGCCCGCCAGTGGAGGCGTCCGTGGGTCGGCATGTGGGTCTTCATCGGGTTCGTCTCGGCCGTCTTCATGCTCGGAAGATTCACAATCGTGATGGATTTCTGGCACCACATTCCGATCATCGGAAGTTCCAGAATCCCCGTTCGTTACCACCTTTGGGCCACCATGGCCACAGCAGCGCTCGCATCCCAAGGCATTTCATCGTTAATCGCTTCAGAGGATAAGGTTAGACTCCGCAAACAAGTCTCGATCATCAGCCTGACAGCCTTATTGGGAGTCACTCTTTTCGCCTGGACCATGCTCACCTGGTGGACCGATGCCAGTCGCTGGAAAACCACCTATCACGCAGAACGTAATCAATGGCTCACATTAGAGTTAGCCGTTTCAGCAACTCGTTCTGCCAGCTTGTTCCTGATAAGTCTGGCTCTGATTCGAGCCTTGAACCGGTCTCGTTCCATTCAAGTCAAAAACGCTCTGGCCATGGCTCTAGCCATCGTAGTCGGAGTCGACCTCATCGCCTCTCACTGGCAGGACACACCAACGGTCGCCCCCACATTCTGGACTAAACCACCTGCTGCGGTAGGAGTTATAAAGAACGATCCAAATGCTTCCCGCATGATGGGTATCCCGAAGTTTTCGGCTGGCGAGCCCGGCTATGCTTCAAAACCAATTGATTTCTACGCCCCCCGCGATGCCCTTGGATGGAGCCTCCCACTCGCTTACGGCCTTGAATCCAACATCGGCGAAACCCCATTTCGCCCAGCCCGCCTCATCCGCCTAACAGATCTGGCTGGTGGTGGTCCGTGGCGATTCTCAATCGAAGGCGTGACGCATCTCGTGTCAGGTCAGAAGATTCCGATAAATATTGCCCCGATTTTATCCGACAGCGCATTCGTCTACCGACTCCCCGAACCCGAACCACGATTCCACTGGGCACCTTCAGTCAAGATCGTCTCAAACGACCAATCGGCAGAATTGGCTCTGAAAGAATTGGGCGAGAAAAACACAAACTCCGTTCTGGTTGTTGAGTCGTCCACAAGTACAGATTCAGACCCTGCAACGAATAAGCCATTCTCTACACAAGGCATTACGAACACAGCTCTTGAAGACGACTCGATCAAGCTCGATCTGGTGACTCAAGAGGCTTCATGGCTTCGCATCGGAGTCTCGTTCGACCCAGGTTGGAGGGCCACTCTGGATGGCAAACCTATCGAAATTCATCCCGCTCAGCTCGCGTTCATGGGCGTCAGAATTCCGGAAGGTCAGCACACACTGATACTGAATTATCGCCCCGCCTATTTTCGACTCGGGTTGGCCGTGACATTCGCCGGCTTGATGGTCCTGACAGGCAGTGTGATTCTGATTCGCTCCACTTCGTCTGACAATGACACAGAAACAGTGACACCATATTACCTTGCGCCAAGATCTCTGGCCGTTTTACTGATCGTTTTATTGGTGGTTTCGGCGGTGGTTTACAAGCCAGGAAGCGGCTTGGGATTTTCATCGAGGTGGAGCAATTCATGGCATCAATTCACCTGGGGGGCCGGTCTCGAGGCGATGGGAAAATAAGTCGGCTCGAGAAGAACGAGACAAAAACTTTTGAGGCTGAAACGGCCAGAAAACCGATGATTTTGCCGCAAAACCTTGTGCGTCTTGGAAAAAAAAGAAATAAGTGGGCAAGAATCTGGACAATACTCTTGCATATTTCGTGTGTAGAGTTAAAGTATTACCGTCACGAATGGATATAAAAACAGGGTTCCGTGGCGCCGTTGACAGCCACAAATCAGGATTCGATATGGCCATTACCAAAGAGTCGAAGCAGGAGATCATCGGTTCCTTCCAACAAGTGGATCAGGACACCGGCTCTCCGCAAGTTCAGATTGCTATCTTGACGGCACGGATTAACGATCTCGCGAACCACTTCAAAACACACGCCAAAGACCATGCAAGCCGACGTGGGCTACTCATGATGGTTTCCAAGCGTGCCAGTCTTTTGAAATACCTCCGCAATCGCGATCGTAAGACGTATCTTGACGTCATTCAACGTCTTGGGCTTCGTAAGTGATATCACACTTGCCCTATTTCATAATGGAATTCGGAAAAGCGAACCGTTCCTGACGGAACTGGTTCGTTTTTTCGTTTTTTCATAGTTTACCTCTGTGTATTCGCAGCAATGTGAATGATTTGATACAACAAAATATGGAACCACTCCAAGGGCTTGTCAGGCACTGTAGCCTGTAGTTTTTGGTTTGATGAAGGCGGATATAAGAAAAAATGAGTTCTGCACCTACGACTCCTCGCAAGCCCGTCAGCGTTTCACGCACTGTCGGCGGCAAATTGATCACTTTAGAAACCGGCAAACTGGCCAAACAAGCCTCCGGCGCAGTCGTTGTCCGGATCGGCGACACCATGAGTCTGGTCGCGACCGTCACAGCCAAAGGCCGTGAAGGTCTTGATTTCTTCCCCCTGACGGTGGATTACCGCGAAAAAGTCTACTCCGCAGGTAAATTTCCAGGTGGATACATCAAGCGCGAAGGTCGTCCTTCCACTAAGGAAATTCTGACCGCTCGATTGATCGACAGGCCAATTCGCCCACTCTTCCCAGCTTCCTATCGCGACGAAGTTCAGATTCAAGCCAGCCCAATCTCAGCAGACCGCCAGAACGACTCTGACGTGATCTCACTGATTGGTGCATCAGCATCCCTCCTGCTCGCCCAGGCTCCATTCCACGGCCCACTTTCCGGCGTGCGTCTGGCTCGAATCAATGGCGAATTTGTGGTCTTCCCGACAGTCAAGGAAATGGCCGAGAGTGACCTCGACCTTGTCGTGGCCAGCACCCGCACCAAAGTGGCGATGATCGAAGGTTTCGGCAAAGAATTGCCTGAAGCCGAGATGCTTGAAGCCATCCTTCTGGCCCACCAGTACAACCAGGAACTGAACGCACTTCAGGACGACCTTCTGGCCGCCTGTGGCATGACCCAAGCCGTTCCTGCACCTGATGAACTCCCTCCTCTGGCAATCCAGATGGTCGGCCCATTCGGCGCAGAACTTCGCCAAGTCAAGCAAATCATTGGCAAGCACGAGCGTTACGCCGCTGTGGATGTTGTCCAGAAGAAGGCGATTGCCGCTCTGGTTCCAGACGCTGAAACGAATCCAGCAGGCGTCACGGAAGTCAAGAAAGCATTCCACGCTTTCGAAGAACATGTTGTTCGCACCATGATTCTCGACGGCTACCGTTCCGACGGTCGTGGCCCTAAAGACATCCGCCCAATCAGCTGCGAAGTCAGCCTCCTGCCCTGTACGCACGGCTCATCCCTGTTCCAGCGTGGCGAGACACAAGCTCTTGTTACCACGGTTCTTGGAACATCGTCAGACGAGCAGAAGATTGATGGCGTCTTCGACGAATATGCCAAACGCTTCTATCTCGACTACAACATGCCTTCATTCGCAGTGGGCGAAGCAAGGCCGATTCGTGGACCAGGACGTCGTGAAATTGGTCACGGAATGCTGGCTGAGCGATCCGTCGCCCCTATCATTCCTTCCAAGGAAGATTTCCCTTACACGATCCGCGTGATTTCGGACATTCTGGAATCGAACGGTTCCAGCTCGATGGCCTCCGTTTGCGGAGCAACTCTGAGCCTGATGGACGCCGGTGTGCCAATTTCCGACCCTGTCGGTGGCATCTCGATTGGCCTTGTATCCGACGATAAGTCTGGCCGATTTGTGCTTCTCACCGACATCATCGGCGACGAAGACCACTACGGCGAAATGGACTTCAAGGTAGCCGGTACCCAGCGCGGGATCACCGGAATCCAGCTTGACGTCAAGAATCATGGTCTGACCGAAGAGATCATTCGTGACACACTGGCCCAAGCCCGTGAAGCACGTATGGAAATCCTCCGAACCATGCTTCGTACCATCAAGCGTCCTCGCGAAGAACTATCAGGCAAAGCTCCTCGTTTGATTCAGGTCCAGATCAACCCAGACAAGATCGGTCTCCTGATCGGCCCTGGCGGCAAGACAATCCGTCGTCTGGAAGAAGAAACGGGCGCTAAGATCGAAGTGGAATCCAGCGGTCTGGTCACACTTTCAAGCCCTGAGGCAGCAGCTGCCGAAGACGCTCGCGACCGTATTCAGGCCTTGACAGTAGGTGTCCAAGTGGGCAAGATTTACGAAGGTAAAGTCATTGCCATTAAAGACTTTGGCGCATTTGTCGAAATCATGCCTGGTAAAGACGGACTGGTACACATCAGCGAACTCTCTGATGGATATGTCTCATCCGTGAACGAAATTTGCCGGATGGGCGATACCATGCTGGTGAAAGTGGTTGCTGTGGATGAGCAGGATCGGGTCAAGCTTTCTCGTAAAGCCGCAATGGCCGAACGCGGAATTCCTGACGACCGCCCACCTGCACCACCACGTGCACCTGGCAGTGGCCCAAGCGGCTCAGGTGGCGGTGGTGGCGGTAGCGACCGCGGTGGTCCACCACGACGCCCTCGCGAACGTTATTGATCTGAATATGGACTTTAAGTACAAAAGATTTCTTGATAGAAATCTTTTGTGCTTGATCGATTCGTACAGATTGCTGACGATAAACTGAGAACTCTGTCATGGGCCGCCTTTTCAGGTGGCCCTAGGTTTCCCAGATGAGGCGATTCAGTCATGGCCACTTCCGATCTGAAAATGAGATTGGCAGATGAATTGCCGATGACCGAAACCATGATCTCCGATGGTCATCCTGGACGAGTCCAAGAAGTCGACTCGCTCCGTCGCCAACTCCATGAAATTGCCCAGATGGCAGGTGCACTGGTCCACGAAATCCGCAACCCTTTATCGACAATGATCCTGAATCTGGATCTGATTCGCGAAGATATAGGGGCCTCAACGGATCCTCGAGATTGCCGAATTGCCAAGAAGGTGGATCGGGTACGTCAGGAGTCGCTCCGACTTCAAGACTTACTTGAGGCCTTTCTTGGCATTGTGCGTCTTGAACAGATCGCCTTGGAACCAACCGACCTGAATGCCGTTGTCGAAGACTTATGCGATTTTTTTGAGCCTCAGGCAGCCAGTACGCAAGTGGTTTTACGTCGACATCTCGATCCTTCCATACCCGTTTTGCAATTGAATCCTGAACTTTTGAAACAAGCTCTTCTGAACCTTTGTTTGAACGCACAACAAGCCATGCCTGACGGTGGTGAATTGATCCTTGGAACCAGACAGATTCAAGATCAGGTCCTCCTCGAAGTGACCGACACTGGCAAAGGTATTGCTCCTAGAGACTTATCGCGTGTATTCGAGCCATTTTACTCAACGCGTAAAGGTGGTACAGGTCTTGGATTGCCAACTTGCCGTCATATTGTTGAAGCTCAGGGCGGATCCATCAGCGTGCACAGCACAACAGGTGTTGGGACCCGATTTGTCCTCTGTTTCCCAGTGATCGATTGTTGCTCGGAACCGACAAGGGGGCGAGCTTAAAAGCCGTATCAATGCGATGGACGACCAGATTCGAGTTCTAGTAGTCGATGATGATGAAGCCCATGCCGAAGCCGTTGCCGAAAGCCTTGGCCGAGTCGGCTACGATTGCACTGTGGCCAGTGGCGGGGTTGAAGGGCTTAAGCTCATGGAGAGCCAGCACTTCGATGTTGTTGTGACTGATCTGATGATGGATGGAGTAGGTGGTCTGGAAATATTGGCCAGATCGCGCCGCGAACTCCCAGATGCTGAAGTGGTCATCCTGACTGGCCACGGCAGCATCAAAACGGCTGTGACAGCCATGCAGGCCGGTGCCGCCACGTATCTCACCAAACCATTGGATATCAATGAGCTTAGGGCGGTTGTTGATAAAGCCTCTCAATCTCATCGGCTGGCGCGGTCGAACCTCGACCTCCAGCGTCAGCTGAACGAAAAATTTGGATTCGAAGGTGTGATTGGCAACTCCAAAGCCATGCACGCCGTGATCACCAAAATGAGGCAGCTTGCGCCCACATCCGCATCCGCATTGATCCTTGGTGAAAGTGGTACTGGTAAAGAACTTGTCGCAAAAGCCCTACACATCAACAGCCCTCGTAAGAACAAGCCGTTCGTGGCCTTGAACTGTGCAGCCCTCAGCGAAAACATTCTCGAAAGCGAGCTTTTCGGGCACATCCGCGGAGCCTTCACAGGCGCAGAACGTGAACGTAAAGGCTGGTTTGAACACGCCAATGGTGGGACCTTATTTCTTGACGAAGTCGGCGATATTCCTCTACCCACACAAGTTAAGCTGCTGAGAGTCCTTGAGTCAGGTGAGATTGTTCGTGTCGGTTCCAACGAACCCTTGAAAGTCAACGTCCGCCTGATCTCCGCCACGAATCGCGACCTTGCTGACGCAATTGCGTCAAACTCTTTTAGACACGATCTTTACCACCGTCTTAAAGTGGTCACCATCAAGCTGCCTGCACTTCGGGAACGTAAGGAAGATATTCCTCTACTTGTCGATCATTTCTTAAAAACATTTTCCACAAGTCATGAAAAAGCGATTCGCGGCTACACCCCGACCGTTCGACGTGTGCTGACCAATTTCCCTTGGCCTGGTAATGTGCGGGAACTGCGTAACGTCATTGAAAGTATGGTTGTGGTGGACACGGACGGTATGCTGGATGTGGACGATCTCCCGGACGAAATGGCCGGTTCCATAAGTCCTCTGGCAGATGACATTGCGAGAGATGGGCTGATTGGGAAGTCTATGCTCGATATCGAGCGGCATTTTATTGCGGAGACTCTGCGAGCCAGCGGTGGGAATCGCGAAGAAGCGGCGAAGACACTGGGTATCGGAGAACGCACACTTTATCGTAAAATCAAAGAATTCAACTTGGGCTGATTCCAGAAATTCAGCGCCGTAATGAGCATCGCGATTAAGAGCAACTCACAGGGCGTTGACAACCAATAAAGTGTGGGCTCACCGGCCCTGAATCATCATGGGTAAGATCCAAAGATTGCCAGCTTCCGTTGTGAACCAAATCGCTGCTGGCGAGGTGGTTGAGCGACCTGCAAGCGTTGTCAAAGAGCTTCTGGAAAACGCCGTCGATTCCGGAGCGACCCGCATCGACCTTGCCGTTGAACGTGGTGGCAAGGATGTGATCCGTGTGGCCGACGACGGATGTGGCATGGATTCCGAAGATTTGATGCTCGCCTTTCAGGCACATGCAACCAGTAAGTTATCCACTGCAGAGGATTTGGAGCATATCACCACGCTCGGATTCAGGGGCGAGGCATTGGCCGCAATCGCCGAAATCTCTCGTACCAAATGCACCACTCGCAAAGCGGACGCTGACAACGCGAACTCTGTAGAAATCGAAGGCGGGCTCTTCGGCGAGATAAAAACCGCCGCTGGCTCGCCCGGCACCGTTTTTGAAGTGCGTGACCTGTTTTTTAATACCCCTGTTCGACGCCGATTTTTAAAGAGCGATTCCACAGAAGCAGG
>CAMBZY010000100.1 GCA_945872325.1 Candidatus Kuenenia stuttgartensis
AAATCCAAGGCTTTCTTGCGACCTGCAACCTTGGCCAAATCGGCTTTTTTCGCTGCAATCGCAACATCAGCCGCTGTTTTGGCAGCAATGGCCTTGTCAAGCTCAGGCTTTACACCATTCACCGCATTTGTCGCACCAGCCACAGCGACCTTGGAAGCCTCTAACACCTTAACAGCTTCCACTTTAGCAGCCGTAGCTTTTTGAAGATTCGACTGCGCTGGAGGCATGGCCGACTGAGCTGTCATGATCTTGACTGGCGATTCTGTCGCGGCCTTCTGTGCCGCTGCCAGCGCCACCACAGCGGCCTCTGATTCACTGAGTTTTTGAGCCTGAGTGATCGCAACTGCGGCGAGAGCCGTTGTTTTCGAAACACTTTGAATCACAAGATCATTCAGCTTGGCCGTCAGCTTATCCACTTCAGCCCGGTTCGGAGCTTTGGCCAACGCGGCTGTCACTTCCGCCAGGGCTTGATCAATTTTGGTTTTTTCCAAGGCCGTTGCAGTGATCGCCGCTCGCGATGCTTCAACAGATTGAATGGAAGCCGTGTTCACCGCCATGGCCTTAGCCAATGCTTCTTCAGCCGCCTTCTTGGCAGCCTGAGCCGTAGTCACCTGAGAAGCCACTGAAGAGAGATCCGCCTGAGCTTTGACTTCCGCAGCAGTCGCAGCGGCCAGCACGGTTTCAGCCGATTTCATCGTGGCCGTTGATTGGGCCAAAGCAGTTTGCAGAGGCGCCATTTTCGCTTGAACTGCCTGTAGTGCAGCCACTTGAGCCACGGCAGGCTTTTCAATCGCCGCGATTTCTTTGGTCACCTGATCGACTTGCGAATTCACCTGAACAAGCTGAGTCTTCACACCAACGATGCGCTGGACGACAGGCAAAGGATTAGACGCCAGAGTCATGATCCGGGCACCGTCCACCATGCTCCATTCGCGAAGCTCGCCGTTGTAATCAGCGCCGATCACCTTGGTTCCGTCAAATGTGGCCCGGGCATCAAGTGCGAGGTCCGTGAAGGCTTCAAAGTCACGCTGTTTGCCGCCATTGGTATCCCATAAGCGGGTCACACGGTCCCGCCCTGTGGTGATGATCCGGCCATCTTTGGCAAATGCGACGCTGGCCACACCTCCACCATGAGCGCCCCAGGTCTTGATCTGAGTGCCGTTTTCCATCTCCCAAAGTCGAATCGAACCATCTTCGCTGGCCGATCCCAGAACATTGGAATCAAGCCTCCAGGCCACGTCGGTGATCATCGCGGAATGGCCGCGAAGGTCGTAGAATTCACGACCTGTCTGGCCTTCCCAAACGATCAAACCACCGTTACGGTCGCCGGTTGCGAGCAGAACACCATCAGGGCTGAACTCGATCGAGGTGACCCATTCTGTATGCTTTTTCATCTCAAACAGGAGTTGGCCATCGGCTGTATTAAAGACTTTGACCATTTTCGATGGCCCGCCAATCGCCACCATCCCATGGTCAGGGCTGATATCAGCTGCCAGCACGGCATCGTATTCTTTACCCACTTCAAAAACGCGTTTGCCCGTCTTCACATTCCAAGCCACTGCCAAGCCAGACTGGCCACCACGGCCGCCCCCGGCAAGCAGCAAGTCGCCATTGCGGCTGAATTTAAGTGAGTAGACGAAGCCCTCGGGGAATGGCAAAACGGCCATCAACCGACCTTCTTCCGCATGATAGATCAAAACCTGCTTGTGCGATCCCACAGCCAGAATCGGTGCCCAGGGGCTGGTCGCAAGTGCCGTGATGGCAGTGGCTTTAGACGAGACCACAACAGGCTCGGTCGAAAGTCCCAAAACAGGCATGGCGGGCTCGCCAGAAGGCTTCCCAAGGGAGTTTGGATCAAGTTTGAACTCAAACTTCGGCTTGGCTTTAACAGCCATCGTGCTGCCAGCACTATCCAGAGCACCGCCTGCAATCCATTGGCGAATGATCTCGATTTCAGCGTCCGGAATCTTCGGACTGTTCGGGGGCATCTTCGGTTCGTCAGTCTGCATGATCAAACCCAGCAGCGAGGAACCTTCCGCATCGCCTGGCTCAATCACCTTGCCCGACGAACCACCGGCGATGGCCGTGGCATAGCTCTCCAGATTCAATCCGCCCTTTTGTTTGTCTGCGTTATGACACGAGTTACATCGACTTCGGAACACAGCCTGAGCCTGGTCCTGGAATGTGACCTTGGTCTTGGCTTTGTCTTGCCCGATTGCCGGCGTTGCCACTACGACCAGACATCCTGCAAACATCCATAACAATTGGCGGATCATGGAACTATCCTTCCTCACTCGAACTGTCAATCAGTAGAGTCAACCCGACCGTCTCCGTTTAACACACAGTGTTGAACAATGCGCCAAACTTTGGGTTTGTCAAGATTTGCGACAAAACCGTCGGGTATCATCACGGTGCCACATCAATGGTTGAATAGAAACTCACGGCTGTTAAGAAGTGCCCAGAACAGGTCTTCCATCGCTTTTTTCGGGTCTGGCTCAATCGCCAGAGCCTTCGTCACCTTGGCCACTTCCTCGGGAGTCGGCCGACGCGCAAAACAGCGAACGTAGAGGTCGGAGATCCGATCCTCCAGCTTCGGCTTATCCTTCATCAGCTTCTCAATCACTCCACCTGTCTTGATCTTCTGGTTCACGGTGTCGCCGTTAAGGAGGTGCAAAGCCTGGGACAGAGTCGGCTCCATCTTCACTTCGCACGAGCAAGGCGTCTCACGAGTGGCCCGGCCAAAGGTCGTCAGGAAGTAGGTGCTATAGCCACCGTCGGCAATCTGGACAGCCCGACTGCCAGTCGGCAATCCGTTGAACTTATCCTTCGTGTCCGTGACCACAGAAATCGTGTCCAGTAACGACTCAGCCTGAATCCGCCTCAAATTCGCATGAGCGAAGTTCTTTTCGTCTGTGGAATTTGAGTCGTTACGCAGCGTCGATCGTTGATAGGTGCGCGAATTGCAGATATCGCGAACAATCTTGCGAAGGTCGTAATTGCTCTCTGTAAAACGCTTTGACAGCTCATCGAGCAGCTCCGGATTCGAAGCTGGATTGGAAACCCGGAAGTCGTCCACAGGCTCCACGATCCCAAGACCGTAGAAGTGCGCCCAGACACGGTTTACGAAACTCTTTGCAAAGAAAGGGTTACGTGGGCTCGCCAGCCACTGGGCCAGAATCACGCGACGATCTTTTCCAGCTGTGTCAGGGGCCTCGTCGCCCAAAAACTTCGGAGGCATCACACGCCCACCCACCGGGTGCTTTGTGTCGCCACCACCGGAATTGAAGACCACCGTCTCGCGGTAATCGTCCGTCCCCTTACGACCAATCTGGCTGAAGAAGGCGGAGAAGCCGTAGTAGTCGTCCTGGGTCCATCGATCGAATGGGTGATTGTGGCACTGGGCACACTGAATCCGCATGCCCATAAAGACTTGCGCCACGCTCTCGGTCAAGACCAGTTGATCTGTCGTCTGCTGATAGAAGTTGGTGGCAGGGTTCTTAAATGTCCCTCCGTTGGCTCCCAAAAGCTCCTGAACCATCTTGTCCATCGGAGTGTTCTTGGAGATCTTTTCCATCAGCCAGTTGTAGTACAAAAACATCGCTTTGTAGCTGACCTGGAGGCTCGAACGAATCTGGAGGATCTCGGCCCACTTGTTCACCCAGAGTTCAGTAAACTCTTTGCGGCCAAGAAGTTCGTCGATCACTTTGGCTCGCTTGTCAGACGCCTTGGAATCCAGGAACGCTGAGGCTTCAGTCACAGTCGGTGTGGTGCCAATGATGTCCAGATAAACGCGTCTCAGGAATGTCTCGTCGTCGCAGACCTCGGATGGTGACATACGCAGCTTCTTGAGCTTGCTCGCCACCAAAGTATCGATATAGTTCGCATCCGGCTCCTTCGGGTAATCGAACTTCAAACCCTTCGGCAGAACCAGAAACTGCGAGACGACCGTAAAAGTCTCAAACCGTGCCATGACAAAGGCTTCGCCACGGTCTCCGGCAGTCACCACTCCCTCTTGACTGACAGCCGCCGTGGAGTCGTTATTGGACATGAACACAGCCAGACTGGTCACATCCCGATCCGAACCGTCGGAATACTTGGCCAGAACCGTCATGCGTTGGCTCGTGCCCTTACCGTCCAGAACAGCCTGCTTGGGGGCCAGTTCCACGCCGACAAGTTTCGGCAATTTCGCCACATCGTCGTTTGGCGAACCAGCCTCGATCCAGCGAATCAATGTCTGATACATCTCGCTGCCAGGCTCGATCCGCTTCCCACCCGTGTGCTGAACGGAGCCGATCGCTTTTTCGATGAATGTGGATTCGGCTGGTACAGCCTGATTCAATCGTCGACCCGGCATCTCGCGAGTCAGTCGAAAGTGATCCCCTTCAGGATCGAACCCGAACAGGCTCAGCCGGAACCCATCTTTGCCGCGTGCCGCGCCGTGACAGCTACCAGTGTTGCAATTCGCCTTCATGAAAATCGGCATGATGTCCATACGGAAACTGATTGGCCGTATGGCTTTCGATGAAGAGACCTTTATCGGCACCACCTTCGACTTACCGGCAAATTCAATCGTCAGCTTCGAGGCGCCGTCTGCCAGTGGCTTTAGAACTGCTTTGTCCAGATTCACGCAAGTCGCGTTATCCAAAGACATTTTCGCCTTCAGGGTGACATCCTCTGTCAGCCCGTTGTCGAAGATCGCCTGAACGACCAAAGATTGACGGTCCTGGGCACTGGTGATTCCAACCTCTGTCGGAAACACAACCAGTTCCTTGACAACAGGTTCGGCGGCCTGAGCCAGGCTGGTAAACGCCAAAGCTACGAACGCCATTCCACGAATCGCTGAACGAATGGACATTGTCCCTGGGCTCCTGAAGGAATCGGATCGTGAGACACTGTGAATCAATTGGGGCATACGAATCATGATTATTTCGATGCTCCTGTCTTGGCTGCTGCCTGGCTGCGTTCCTTGGCTTCAAGTCGCAGTTTTTCGAGACGTGTCAATGGCTTGGGCGGTACCGCTGCAGGTGCTGCTGCCACCACAGGCTTAGGCATCGGAGCAGCCGCCGCTACTGGGGCGGGTGTCTTGGGCACGATCGGAACGTCGATTCGCAACGATCCTGAACCAAGGTTATGCACAATCGGCTCTCCGTTCTGGGTAATGATCACCTGACAGAACAGATTCTGGTGATTCCCAGCCGGTGAAACCGCATCGGTCTTAATATTGAAGATCAGCTCTGGAGTCTCTTTTTTGAGCTTCAAAACATCGGTCGTCACCTTGTTGGGCAACCCGATCAGTTGAACGGTCGCTTCGCCATCCCAGTCGATCCCCTTGGCCGCCTTGACCACGAACGGAACCGCCTTGCCCTGATCGACTGAAGCTGCCTGAAATGCGAGAGTTACATAAGGAGGAGTGATCTTCAGGTTGAATAGCTGGCTGCTGACCATCATCGGGCCTGTCGCCGTATTGGCTGTGCCGTTGACAACCATCTTCCACGTCCGTAATTCCGCACCACCATTGGCATTCATCGGAATCAAGGCTTCATTCTGCTTCTCAGGAATCACAATCCCGCCCGATGCGCCGATTCCAGGTGGCAACCACGGGAACGAAACATTGATCGGGGCCGTAAAGCCGGCCTTGCGTTTTGCCACCACTTTCAAATTCATCGAACCCGTGTGCACCAAAGGCACTTTAGGCTCAACCACTTCGATCTCAAATGGTGCTTCATCCGTTACGGCCACGGCCATGGTGTCCACGGTTTGTGACCAGAAATTCACCAGATTCTGGCCATGAACCATCACGGTCATGTGCGAGAACTGCTGGTCGGCCAGCTTCAATTTTTCATCCACAGGTGTGCCCATGAACTTGGCTAGTGTCCCAGAGTTCACGGCTTTTGCATCGGCCTTGAACAGGACAGGTACCACGCCCTGACTCGCTGGCATGATGTCCGCTTCCACTGTCACTCCAGGAGGCAGATTCAAAGGAGCCAGTTTCAGGTCGCCACCCCAGTTTTCCCGAGTGGCATAAACCAGCATCGCCTGACGTCCACCTTTTGGCACGGAAACTGCCACATTGCCTGTCCCACGCGGCAGTTCCTCGCTCTGAAGCGTCAGTTGCAGGCGGGCTTCCACAGGCGTCAATTCAATCCGGTAGAAATAATCAGGGCCGCCCTTACCGAGATGGTCCACCAGCCAGACCACATATTCACCATCATCAGGGGCAGTGAATCGAAAGGCTGCGTCAGGGCCGGCGGCATCGTCGTTGCCGACCAAGGCCCCTCCACCTTTTTTCCCAATGTACATGATCGGATCAAGCGCGGAACGAATCCGTCGGGCAAAGGCTGAGATATCAAACGTCTCGCCTTTTTTCGCCTTGAAAATAAAGTGATCCACATCGCCAGGCTTTTCAATCACTCCGTTGAGGGCCAACGGCGCTGTAAAAGCTGTGGAAGTCGCATGATCGTTATTTGGCTCGACCTCGTTCACATTGCCCCAGCGGCTGAGCCGGAACATGTTCGGGTGTGGAGAGAGGCCAATGGAGTCCTTTGCATATACTCCAAATTGAGCATTAAAGGCTGCTGGCAACTGAACATCGGCGCTGATCGGTCCAAGCGGATCGCCGAGCCATTTCAGCGTCACTTTTTCACCAATCTTACCGCCGGACGGTACCACTGCAGCGGCTCGTGGAAAAGTCCCCAGATGCACGCGATAGAGGCACCCGCCATTGCCGGCATAAGCCGACTCACGCACCTGAACGACGTATTTCCCATCCTCGGGAACGATCACGTTTACAAAGCCATCCTGCCAGACAAGAGCTGAATCGTCGCTCGAGGCAAGCTCGAATCGCTTCATGTTCATGATGGCCACATAAGGATCGAAATGGGTGATTCCCAGACGAATCCCTTCCACCTCCGCTGTAACACGCTGACCTTTTTTGGCTTCAAAAACGAAGTAGTCGACATCCTCATTTTCTGCAACCCCATTGATCACAGTGTTTAACGTGATTACCTGAGGAGTTGCAAAATCGTTATTGGGCTCTTTCTCGGTGACCTCTGGAAACAGCCCCACGCTGAAGCTCCGCAACTCGCTCACTCCTGTGGAGGTGCGAAGTCGCATGTTGTAGATCCCGGGGATCGCGTCAGGCTTGATCTTGAAAGTCGCTTTAACGTGATTGTCGTTCACCTTCTCGAGCTTGAGCGTTTCAATCCCGGGCTGGAAAAATACCACCTCCTGAGCATCGCCAAGTCGAGCACCTGTCAGGTCCACAACCAATTGTGTGCCTCGTTGACCACCTGTGGGCCGAACGGCTGAAAGGGCTGGAGATGCCGCCTCCGCCACCAGTGCACACAGGCTTAGCAAGCTCAGTGATAAGCCCATTCGAAATCGAGACATGATATTTGGATCCCCAGGTGTGATTTAATGATTCAACTGGCGTCACAACGACATTATTCTATCTGAAAATTCAGTCTGTGTCTGCAATATGAAGCATCTGACCAATTTTTTCCCGTGCCCTTTTGCAATCAAAATCTGGCAGGATATTCCGTTTTGCAATTCACGAACGCTTTCAAATAGAACTCGTTCGGCAAACCCGGCTCGTTTGGGATGCTTTCCAACGCAGGCTGATTCAGATGAAATCTGGTGACGTGATTTCAAGGCGTGATTTGCAACGTCAGGGGGTTCACGGAAAGGCCAGAAAAAGAATCTCTCTGGCCTCTCAATTTTTTTTCTTAACGGGCGGGGCTGAATCAGCCCAGAAGTTCTTTACGAACTTTCCCACCGTCCACAATTTCGATCGGACGGTTACCAGGTGCCATGAGTTCTTTGTCCGCGACAATACCCAAGGCGTGGTAAACCGTTGTGGCCAAATCTTCTGGCCCGATGGCGTCGCGCTCTGGCTCTGTGGCCGTGGCGTCGGAGGCTCCAAAAATCGAACCTGCCTTCACTCCACCGCCAGCAAGCACGACGGAGAAAACCTTCGGCCAGTGGTCACGACCACCGTCTTTATTGATCTTCGGAGTCCGTCCGAACTCGGACGAAACCATCACAAGAGTCTTCTTGAGCAGGCCTGATCGCTCAAGATCAGTGATCAAGGCGGCATAAGCCTGGTCAAATGCTGGCATCGAACCACGCATCCCACCCGCGATGCCGGTGTGCATGTCCCATCCACCATAGGAAAGTGTCACGAAACGGACACCTGCCTGAACCAGCCTGCGGGCCATCAACATCCGTTGGCCAGCCTGGTTACGACCATATTCATCACGCAGCTTGGCGGGTTCGGCATTGATGTCGAATGCGTCGCGGGCGGCTTTGGAAGAAATCAGGCTGTAGGCGCGATCGTAGAAGGTGTCCATGGCCTTCAGATTGTCAGCCTTTTCCTTCTTGGCAAAGTGATCGTTGACCGTATCCAAAACATTCCGGCGTGTGTTGAATTTCTTCTCATCCACACCCGTCGGGAGATTCAGGTCTTGGACCCGGAAATTGCCGTCGGCAGGATCCGCCCCCAGAGAGAATGGTGAGAACGAGCTGGAGAGATAGCCTGTGCCCGCAAAATTGGTGGGCATCGAGGGCACACAAACATAAGGAGGCAGGTTGTTACGTGGGCCATATTCGTGACTTACGATCGAACCCATGCTTGGATAAACCAGCGCTGGACTCGGCCTGTAGCCGGTAAACATGTTGTGCGTGCCGCGTTCGTGGGCCGCTTCGCCGTGCGTCATGCTTCGGATGACCGTCAGCTTGTTGGCAATCTGTGCCGTCTTGGGCAGCGTTTCGCAGAACTTTTCGCCTTCGATCCTGGTATTGATCGTGCCCAGTTCACCACGGTATTCCACCGGTGCAAACGGCTTTGGATCAAAAGTTTCCTGATGGGCGATGCCGCCAGGCAGAAATATGTG
>CAMBZY010000101.1 GCA_945872325.1 Candidatus Kuenenia stuttgartensis
TCATCCCAGTTTGGATTTTCAGAGATCTTTACCGGCGTGATCCTCCTGGCCCTGGGCGGAAATATTGGTGAATACTGGAACGCCATCCTATTTGCAAGGAGTGGTAAAATGGATCTTGCGATTGAATCCACGATGGGATCCACCACTCAAATCGCACTACTGGTCTCTCCACTCCTGGTTTTTTACAGCTACATCAAACAAGTACCCTTGAATTTAAACTTTTCGATTTATGAAGTGGCCGGGGTTGTTGTCGCCGCTTGCGTGACCCGCACTTTCACATACGATGGGGAATCGCATTGGCTTGAGGGTACCATGATGGTGGGCGTCTATATCATCCTTGGTCTTGGATTTTTCCACATATCGGGTTAAATCTGGAGATATTGTAATTCTCTGAACGCACTTTTGCAAAATAATCTCCCCTGAATTCAAGTGGGTCGTTACAATTGGCTTGAATCACGCATAATTCTCAAATATTCAGGGAGGCAGACGAATGAACACCAGACAACTCGCAGCAGCCGGTGTACCGGCTTTATATGTTCAGGATGCTCACGTTCAGGTTCTTTCAGCGATTCGCAATCATGGCCTTCATGGCGATTCGATTAAACTTGGTGTAAAAGCCTGTATTGAAAATCCAGCAAATTTCGCTGACGATCCCGTTTGGTCAGGCCTCGCCCAATGCCTTCTGGCAAAGCCTCTGGACAATTCCGGCCGCGATATGAATCTCGTGTCGATTGATTACCAGATCTGGGGCACCATGATCGACGAATCCTGCCACAAACAAATGAAAAACGCCTGCCAGCTACCGATGGCACGTGGAGCGGCACTGATGCCCGACGCCCACGTCGGTTACGGTCTGCCAATCGGAGGAGTTCTGGCCCTTGAAAACGCGCTGGTGCCTTATGCAGTCGGTGTCGATATTGCTTGCCGAATGAAGCTGAGCGTGATCGACTGGCCTGTGAATCTACTCGATCGACGGGTCGAAGATTTCAAAAATGCAATCATCAAAGGCACGGTTTTTGGTGTCGGCGGGCGTCATGCAAAACGCATGGAACATGCTGTGATGGATCAGGACTGGACCATTTGCCGAACCACTCGCGAGAACCGCGACAAGGCTTGGGCTCAGCTTGGAACGTCCGGCAGCGGCAACCATTTCGTTGAATTTGGAACTTTGACAATCAGTGATCCAGCCAATGAACTTGGCCTGGAGCCTGGAGAATACGTGGCACTGATGTCGCACAGTGGCTCAAGGGGAACCGGTGCGGCCGTCTGCAACAACTATTCGCGACTTGCCCGCCAGACTATCCCCAAGCAGTTTGAATTTGTCGGAGACCTGGCCTGGCTTGATATGAATAGTGAAGCTGGTCAGGAATATTGGGCCGCCATGAACCTGATGGGCGATTATGCCGCTGCAAATCATGATGTGATCCATAAAAACGTCGTCAAAACACTCGGCGCCAGGATTATAGCGGGAGTCGAAAACCACCACAATTTCGCCTGGAAAGAGATTCACGATGGCCGTGAGTTGTATGTTCACCGCAAGGGAGCCACTCCTGCTGGAGAAGGCGTTCTGGGAGTGATTCCCGGCTCGATGGGAACACCTGCATATGTGGTGCGTGGCAAAGGCAATCAAGCCAGCCTGAAATCGGCTTCCCACGGAGCGGGCAGGCTGATGAGCCGGACACAGGCCAAACAAAAATTCAATTTCAATGCTGAAAGACGTGAACTGGCAGCACGCGGTGTCACCATTCTTTCCGCAGGTGCCGATGAAGTGCCTGGCGTTTACAAGGATATCGAGCAAGTCATGGCGGAGCAGGCGGATCTGGTTTCAATCGTGGCCCGATTTGATCCGAAGATTGTAAAAATGTCTGATGACGGGAAATCTGAGGATTGATTTTAAAGAACCTGCCAGTTCATCTTCTCTACAAGAAAATATTATGGTCTGGCAAGGTTTTCCAATTCGAATCCACCGAAACTTCACGACATCTTCACGTCTTGTTAAAAATTTAAACGCACATTTATCATATGATTGTTTCGGCTAATACGGTTCAATAATCGCTTGATCACATTCATACGATCTTCTTGAAGTATATTTGCTAACTGATTGGATTTCTCCAGTTTGAGAATTGTCAGCGTATTCCATTCAAACGAGTTCGAGCCCACACATGACCCAGAATCCTTTGCGACCGTTAAATCGAAAAGCCTTTACACTCATTGAGTTACTGGTCGTGATTGCGATCATTGCCGTACTGATTTCGCTACTCCTTCCAGCAGTTCAATCCGCTCGCGAAGCGGCTCGACGCGCACAATGTGTCAACAACTTGAAGCAAATTGGCTTATCTCTGCACAATTTTGAGAGCACGAACAACTTCTTCCCCCCATCGGCGATTAAATCGACTGGCAATCAGCCATCCATGGGTATCAATGTTGATACCAACGGAGCTGCCCTGGCAAAGGGACGAAGCCGGGTCTCCATGTACATGTTCGTTTTCTTGCTGCCTTATATGGAACAGTCCACCCTGTTTAATGCTTACAACATGAAGTTGGACGTGCGCGATCCGATCAACTCCACAGTGATTGCGACTCAGATCAACACCCTGATGTGCCCATCCTCACCAAGTGCTGACAAATTCCACACCTACAGCACAACCGATACCTGGACCAGGCAAACTTATACAAATGTCAAGTTTGCAATCAGCGATTATGCTGTGAATAACGGAATTGAAGACGGCTTGATCACCTCCGGATACGTCCCACCTGGCGACTATCTCTCGATGCTGTTTAACACGCATAGCAGTTCAATTGACTTCAAAACACCGATCGCCCAAGTGACGGACGGCTTGTCAAACACCATGATGTGCAGTGAAAATGCTGGTCGGCCTTATTACTATCTGGCGAATGGCCGGATGGCACCGACCCAGAACTTCAGCGAAGGCATCGCCGGCGGATGGGCTGATTATGCGACTGGTTATACCACGCACGGCTTTACACTTGATGGCTCTGCCTCGCCAGGCCCATGCCACACGAGTTGCAATAACAACAATGAAACATATGCATTCCACCCCGGTGGATCAAATCACGTTTTCGGCGATGGATCAGTGCGATTCATCAAGACGACCACTTCAATGAAGATCTTTGCCCAGCTTATTTCCAGAAGCAACGGCGAAGTCGTCTCCTCAGACTCTTATTGACAAAACAAGCCTGAGGAGCATCCCATGAAACAACACTTTGCGAAAGCACTGACACAGTCACTAACCATTCTGATCTCTGCCATTTTACCAGTTTTAGTCGCTGGCTGTGGTGGCCCTGATGAATTCCGTCATCTTGTATATCCGTCGGGTGGAGTGGTGACAAAGGCTGGAACACCCGTTGCAAATGCTACGGTGATATTCCACCCAGTCGACCCCAAAACCATTCAATTACCAGTAGGCAAAAAAGGTATTGAAATTGCCAAACCTACCACAACGACTGACAAGGATGGCAAATTCGATTTAAGCACTTATCTGGCTAAAGATGGTGCTCCTGCCGGTGAATACAAGGTGATTGTTCTATTGTCTACCGATAAGATTTCACAAAAAACCGGCGAACTGGTGACGGTAGACGATGAAGAGAAAGCTCCACACAGCTCAGTTCAAGCGACATCGGCCTTAACCAAATCGAAGTCCGCAAATAAGTTCTCGGTCTTGGAGACCACAACGCTTCAAGCCACAATCAAACCAACTGGCGAGAATTCATTCGCATTCACGATCGACTGAAATCGCTCCTGAATTTGAACTCAAATACCAGTCGGGGAAATTCAAAATATTGAATTTCCCCTTATTTTGTTTTTTCATTCAAATCACGTCCCAGGCAAGCTTCTCAGCTCTTCGCTCAAATGCGATCGCTCTGAGAGCGTTTTCAGATAAGGCCCATGATCGCCAAACTCGACGACCGATACGCCTGCCACCGAACAAGCCAGTCGGAACCGGAATCGGCCTACGTCAATCCCCAGCAATTGGCATAATGCAACCCGAATCGTAGCTTTATGGGCCACAATCAAGATATTGCCGGTATCATAAGCCGATCGGATTTCCTGGATCAGGCTCATCACACGATCACTGATCTCAACAGCCAGTTCACCGCCTCCACTTGGCCGATTCCAAGCTGGATCGGCCGTCCAGCGCACGTAATCATCATGATATTTCTGGTCGACTTCCTCAACCGTCTGCCCTTCCCATTCTCCATATGCAATCTCTCGAAGGGCTTCGCGAATAATCGGTTCCTGATAAACGGCTTTGGAAATATAACTGGCTGTCTGGGCTGCCCGAGTCTGTGGGCTGCAATAAATCGCCTCCCATTTCACATGCTGATACATTTCGGCAAATTGCTTTGCCATTTCATGACCAATATCTGTCAGAGGCACATCCGTTCCAGACCCACAAAACATGTTGTCTCGTGAGAGTGCTGTTTGGCCATGCCTCAGAAAATACAGATTTAAATGCTTCGTACTCATCTTCTCAGAAACCTTTTTTCAAAAATGGCTGGAATTCCGATGTTGATATGGAGATATATGGGAACCGTCAGCGATTCCCGCGCTGAATTGCAGACTGATAGACGTTCAGATACCTCTGAATATTCCGGCTCATGGCAAAGTATTCTTCTGCAACCGCTCTGGTATTGGCAGCTAGAGCAGCGGCTTTGGCAGGATTTTGCAGCAGGTCGATCACTCCGGTTGCAATCGCATCAGGAGAAACATCCACCAGCAGACCCGCCTGTTTTTCACCGATCAGCATTTTATAGTCGCCGAAATTGGTTGCAATAATGGGGCGACCAGCGGCGAGATAGACTGCAATCTTGGACTGAACGGAGTAATTCTCGCGGCACGCAAGTCGGGGATGGACCAGTACATCAGCTCGACGAGAAAGGGCAACCACCTGATCGGGAGTTGTTCCTGTGATGGTTATCAATCGGTCGCCGTAAGGTGCAATCCGGTTTTGATATTCGATCCCAGCCGAAGCTGGCCCACCGACAAGCACGCATCGGGCATCAGGATCGGCTGCAAAAATCGCGGGCAAGGCATCGATCAGCAGAGGAACGCCCTGATTCGGATGCACGATGGACCCGATATACATGACCACTTTGTGATTCGGCCCGATGCCAGGAATATCAAATGGCTGAACCTCGTGTTCATACTCGCCGAGATCAATTCCCGGATAAATCGTATGGATCCGATCCGCAGGAACGGCTTTCTCATTTCGGCAGACCTCACCCACAGGTTCGCCCAGCACAATCACTTCAGCAGCATGATTGCAGGCGGCCTGTTCGATGAATCGGGTGGCTCGAAACTTCAGGCCCCTGCCCAGTTTGTCACGTTCGACTTCATCACCCAGCAGCGAATGGATTTCATAAACCAGAGGCCAGTCGTGTAGCAGACAAGCAGGCAGACAACGCGTGGCCCCGCCATAGTGCTGGGCGTGAACCAGGTCGAATTGATGAAGTTTGTGGATCCGTTTCAATCCGCCCACCCAGCGTGAGGGTGGCAATGTGTAGCTTGGAATGCCCTCAAATTCCGCTCGTTCGACACGAAATCCACCCACCGGCTTCGCCTTCAAGTGAGCCAGAACGACATTCACACCGTTCTTTTTAAGTTCTCGAACAATTTTAATCGGCAGCATCGCGGTCCCGTCGTATTCGCCAGGGATGGGAAACGACGTTGTCATGAGAATGGATAAAGGCATGTTCAAGGCAGTCCGTTGCAAAGGAGCAGTTCCAACTGGCATAGAATCATGAGGATTATAACAATAAAACCGATTCATTGCCACATTTAGAAATGCGGGCAAACAGGACTACTTTTATATCACTAACACCAAGGATGACAAGACTTAACACCGAAATCAGGTATTCACGACTCGCCGTACAGGCTCGCGTCGGTGTCGATTTTCGCGGGTCAGAGCACCAAACAGGCGACGGTCAAGTGCTTCAATCGCGGAATCCAGCACTTTACGTGCCGTATCAAGGTGATGCGGACGAAGTGCGTAAGGCTCGCGTGGGAGACCTGTTCTGGGCCAGACCAGAGATTCTGGAGCAGGGCCGCCAAGTCCTCTTGATTCATGAGGAGCCAGCACTTCAAACGAACCATCCAGATTCGACTGCTTGTAATAAGCTTTACGCTCGATCGCATGGCCTGGATAAATCCACGACATGCGCATCGACAGAAGTTCGGTGAACTGAGGCCAAGGGGCTTGCTCAGGTCGAAATGTCCCGGCTGGACCTTCCCCAATGATTGATGGAAGGAGTCGCCAGACTTCTGCCAGTGGCATCGGTCGGCTAGGGTCCGCAACCAGCGGCCAAAGCTCCGGGCGACCAAGTTCCACGGCCGCCTGATGGACCAACGCGCTGGCACTGTCCAGATAAAGGGTGAGCGAGGCACGGGCCAACCGACTGGCCTCGGACTCCGACAAACTCATCCGAAGTCTTGATTCTGTATGGAAATGCAAGGCGTCACTGTATAAACAATGGAACGGGCTGAAGGTGGTTTCAATCAAGCCGTGAGGCGGATTTGTCGCCAATCGTTCGGTTGCGACCGACATCTCTTCGGACTCAAGACCAGTCATACGATTTTGCCAAGGCTCTAGTGAATCCGAGACATTGTCGTCCATCTTACTTCCCCAACTGGTTTTGTGCTAACCGATCCTACTTATCCATTAGAATCATTGTGTTCTACTAATGCACACATTTCAATGCATTTTTTGATTTTTCTGAAAAAAGTCTGAAACCTCTGAAAAACACCCCACCAGTCTATCTTTAAACAGATCGGATTCGATACGATACGAAACACGACGCCCAGCAACCTATCGTCTTGAAATAAAGGATCAATCCCCATGATTCGTACGTTCAGTAATACTCTATTGACGGCATGTATGCTCGCCATCTCGGCAACCACTGCCTTGGGCCAGCAGACAGAAGAAATCAAACTTGAAACCTGGTTCAAAGCTTATATCGAACAGGTCATGGTGGATGAACCCATGACCGCCACGAGGCTTGGCGATCACAGGTTTGACGACCGTCTTGAAGATCTCTCGCCTGATGCCCGGCTGATGCGATTGAATCGAGATAAAAAAGCGTTGGCGGATTTGCCTCAAGCCGTAAATTACAAGTCATTGAAACGTGCTTCGCAAGTGGATTACGAGATCCTCTCGAGATATCTGGAATCGAGAATCTGGCTCTCCGAGAATTTCAAAACCTTCGAGGAAGATCCACGGGTCTGGGGCGAATATCTGACAGAGTCGGTTTATCTGCCACTGGTGCAATCGACTCTGCCCAAAGCGACGAATCTGAAAAACGCCATGAAACGCATGGAATTGATTCCGTCCGTTGTCGATATCGCTCGAAAAACCATTAAAAACCCGCCCAAAGCCAAGACTCAGACGGCCATCCTGCAAACTCAGGGTGCAATCGACTTTTATTCCAAAGAGATTTATCTGATCACAGGCCGGCCTGCAAATGATGCTGAGCTGACGGCCAAATCCAAGCCAATCATCAACGCTCTTGCAAAGCACCTGGAATTCTTGAAAACTGAAGTTCTGCCAAGATCGGGCGAGAACTGGCGAATCGGCCGTGCCTTGTTCGAGAAAAAACTCGACTACGAACTCGATGCCGGCCTGACTGCCGATGAAATCCTTGCGGAAGCCGAGCGTGAAGCCGACCGGGTGGACCGTGAAATGGTGGTGATCGCTCGCCAGATGTGGGCCCAGGCTTATCCGGGAGTTGTGATTCCCCCAGATGATGCCGCAGGTCGCAGACTCCTTGTGGCAAAGGCACTTGCCGCTACCGCAAAAAATCACGGCCAGCCCGATACACTTGTCAAAGATGCCCGGGCCACGGTTGCGGATATCACAAAGTTCATCCGCGAAAAAGACATCATGCGTCTACCATCGCCAGACCGTTGCGCGATTATTGAAATGCCTGAATTCATGCGTGGGAATTCCGTGGCGTATTTAAATCCAGCTCCACCGCTGGACATCACGGCTCGAAGTGAATATGCGATCAGTCCTCCACCTGCCGATTGGTCGGCTCAGCGTGTGGAGAGTTTTCTGGGCGAATACAACTCGGCCATGCTCCAGATTCTGACCATCCACGAAGCCTATCCAGGCCATTACGTGCAGCTGGAATATGCCAACCGAGTCCCTTCGCTGATCCGCCGGGTGCTGGGTTCAGGCACATATAATGAAGGCTGGGCGGTTTATACGGAACAAACGATGCTTGACCAAGGCTTCGGTCAAGGCGATCTGGCATTGCGACTGAATCAGTTGAAGTTTTATCTGAGGGCGGTCTGCAACGCGATTCTCGACCATAAAATGCACTGTGGGGAGATGACCGATGAACAGGCCAGGCAGCTTTTGATGGACCGCGCTTTTCAGACGGAAGGTGAAGCTGTGGGCAAGATCATTCGCTCGAAGCAGTCGAGCGCACAGCTCTCCACGTATTTTGTCGGTAGAACAGCGTTTTATCGAACCCGCCAGTCCATCCAGCGCGAACTTGGCGACAAATTCGACTTGGGCAGGTATCACGAAGCAGTTCTTGAACAAGGCAGTGTACCTGTGAAATATCTGCCTGAACTGGTTCGGGAGCGATTGCAAAGGCCACGATCGGCGAAGGTGGATTAATTCGAAAAAACATGGCTCCTGCTGGATTTTGGGGTGGTCCTTAAAATGCTTTTTATATTGACTTTAAGTACCAACGGTGCGGTCCATACCAGCCAAAGCCAGCGACCTTGGTCTTGAGGACGAAAAAGAAGAATCCCTACCTGATTCCCCCCCACCGCTCGGCCCCAGGACCCAAAGGGCTGGGGCCGCGCGGGGGGGGGGGGGG
>CAMBZY010000102.1 GCA_945872325.1 Candidatus Kuenenia stuttgartensis
TCTTCAATCGACGGTCATAAACCCAATTTTGAAACCTTCCCAATCGCCGCAATGATCAACTACGAATTTCCAGCCAGAGGGAATCTTCCACCCGTAAAAATGACTTGGTACGACGGGGGCCTGATGCCCGCGACTCCAAATGAAATGCCTGAAGGCCAAAGACTTGACGGCAATGGGGTTTTATATGTCGGGTCAAAGGGCAAGATGTACCACGGGTCGCATGGAGGAATGCCACGTCTCCTCCCAGCCTCATTGCACGAACAGGCCAAACTGATTCCCAAAACAATGAAGCGGTCGCCAGGTCATTACGAAGAGTGGCTGATGGCCTGTAAGGGAGGCCCAAAGCCCGTCTCCAACTTCGATTACGCCGGGCCTTTGACAGAAATTGTGTTACTGGGAGTCCTGTCGCTTTATGCTCCCGGTAAACGGTTGCAATGGGACAGCCCGAGTTTGCGGGTAAAAAATGCTCCAGAATTGACTCCGTTTATTCATACGGAATATCGCTCAGGATGGTCGCTTTGAATGGTTGACTGATCGACTCAGCTTCGTAATTCGTGTCACTTTTCATGCGAGACTGTTCCATGCAATATCGTCTATTGGCGCTAATAATCCTGACACTCTTGGGCTCATCTGCATTTGCAGAAGAGAATATATTAACGGATCTGGAAAAAAATAACGGCTGGACTTTATTGTTCGACGGTCGTTCAACGCGAGGATGGATGTCGCCCAAACACCAGCCCCTGCCTGATTCACATGTACAAAATGGATCTCTGAATCCGCATCCGTGCGATTACATGCTCGTCTATGAAAAGCTTCTCGAAAATTTCGTGCTGGCTATGGATTTTAAAATCACCGAGAAATGCAATAGCGGAATCTTCGTACGTACCATGCCACTCGAACCCAGGACTGGCAAGGATGTTGGGTTCAACGGAATTGAAATTGCAATTGATGCAACGCCCGGCCCTGGTTTTCATACCACAGGAGCAATTTACGACCTGGTTCCTACAAATATGGACTCCATGAAGCCGGTTGGTCAGTGGAATCACATCCAGATCACAAGTAATGACGGCTTGATTCAGGTGGAGGTCAACGGCAGGCTTGTTTCGAGAATTGATCTCGACTTGTGGACTGAAGTGAACAAACGGCCTGATGGCTCGGCCCATAAATTCGATATTGCATATAAAAACCATCCTCGCAAAGGCTATATCGGCCTCCAGGATCACGGTAGCGATTGCTGGTATCGCAATATCAAATTGAAAAAACTTCCCTGATTTGGAAGCTCAGTGATTACGTAAACGAACAGGTGACAATTCAAGAGGTGACCCATCTTCGCAAAACCAAGCGGTCGCAAGGTCCGTGAAAGGGGCTGACGGATTTTTGGTTGGATAGGTGTCGCTTATGTCTTTCGTTCAGCGGAATGTGTCATAATAATTAGGTCGTGAGTTGATCAACCGTCCTTTGGCCTGTTCAGAGCAACCAGATCCATGCCAGATAGCGATACAAACCCTGTCCCAACAACACTTTCCATGTCGACTACAGAAGGCTTGCCAAGCCGGATAGCCGAGCCATGCGTAATCGTCTTGTTTGGAGCCACTGGCGATCTCACGCACCGAAAACTGCTGCCTGCACTCTGCCGATTGGCTCAGTCAGGCCAACTCGCGAACCAATATGCTGTCTTGGGATTCGCTCGGCGCGATTGGACTCACGACCGGTTCCGCGAAGAGATGGCCAGCTCCATCGCAAGTCATTCTGTGATTTCCGGACACTGGCCGGAATTTGCTCGCCACCTGTTCGTCTCTCAGGGAACTTTTGACGATCTCGCCAGTTTTGAGGCTCTGAAGGTTCAACTCGACGCCATCGATCAAGAGTTTGGAACCAAGGGGAATCGACTTTTTTATCTCGCCACAGCCCCTGAGTCGTTCGCTCAGATTGTCGAAAACCTCGGAAGGTCAGGCCTGATCTATCCAGCCAACTCCACTGGCCCTTGGTCAAGAGTGGTTGTGGAAAAGCCGTTCGGACACGACACCCAATCGGCCATCCAGCTTCACGAGGACATCTCAAAGTGGCTGACAGAAGCTCAGACATATCGAATTGATCACTATTTAGGCAAGGAAACTGTACAGAACATTCTCGCTCTCAGGTTCGGTAATACCGTTTGGGAATCGATCTGGAATCGTTCGCACGTCGCTTCCATTCAGTTTCTGGTCTCTGAAACGGTCGGAATGTCTGGCGGTCGAGGCGCATTTTACGACCAGGCGGGCGCCATCCGCGACATGGTCCAAAACCATATGATGCAACTTCTGGGAATGATCTGCCTGGAACCGCCCGGCGACCTTTCAGCCGACTCTCTGCGAAATGAAATGGTTAAAGTCCTACAGGCTCTGCCTAAATGGAATCCTGAAGACGTGGCTCAGAATGTGGTCCGTGGCCAATACACCGCCGGAGTCGTGGACGGAGAAGAAGTTCCGTCCTACACCGCCGAACGAAACGTTGGCCCCCACTCGACCACTGAAACCTATCTGGCCATGCGACTTACGCTTGAGAATTGGAGATGGGCAGGTGTTCCGATCTATTTCAGGACTGGCAAACGGCTCCCGAAACGCACGACAGAAATTGCAATCCAGTTTCGCCGCCCTCCCGCCGCCCTTTACGAAGCCCAGAATTTGCACGGAGATCAAGGCGCAAATCACCTGATCCTGCGGATTCAGCCTGATGAAGGCGCCAGCCTTTTCTTTCAGGCCAAAGTTCCAGGCTCCCGACGCCGGCTTCAGGAAGTACACATGGATTTCGGATATTCAGGCACGTTCGCCGGCCCTCCACCTGAAGCCTACGAAAGACTTCTCCTGGACGTGATTCTCGGCGATCAGTCGCTTTTCACCCGTATTGACTTTGTGCTGAATTCCTGGAAATTCGTGACCAACATCATGAAAACCTGGGAATCACAGGAGATCAAGCCATTGCCATATGCTGCCGGCACCTGGGGCCCAACCGAGTCGGAACAACTCCTGACGCGTGACGGATTTCGCTGGCGAAAACCTAGCTGATTTTCATCAATAAATGAAAAGAAATGAAATTAAAAGCCTCATTCCCACCAATCTGGAAATGAGGCTTTTTTTTAATCGATTACAATCAAATCTCAGCCAGTTTCTCTGTCGAATCGCCGAACTGGCTTTGTTTTATTCCGAATTTTTCCATGATCGAAAGATATAAGCTGCACATTTTGCGATTTTCTTTGCCAAGATAATCCAAAACCCTGCCTGATTGCAGCTTACCACCTCCCCTGCCCACCAAAATGACCGGTAGCTGATTGGCTTCGTGGCCACCAGTCAGCATGCTCGAACAATACATCATAATGGTATTGTCGAGTGCCGTTCGCTCGCCTTCCTGGATCGAATCCAGGCGGGTTGCAATATATGCAACCTGCTCCACAAAGAACTGATTTACACGGAGCCAGTCCGCTCCATCCGTGTGCGAAAGCAGGTGGTGGATCATATAATCGATCCCAAGATTTGAGAATCGCAATGAAGAGTGGTCATTATTCAGCTTCAAAGTGCTGAATCGGGTCGTATCCGTCTGGAAACCCAGTACCAGAATATCGCACATCAAACGCATATGTTCGGCAATGTCCTGAGGAACTCCGTCCTTGGGCCGGGGCTTGTTGGGCTTGTCCAGAGTCGGCCTCCAGCCCTGCAACTCTTCACGCTTGCCCGCCTGCTCAATGCGCTGTTCCACTTCCCGAACAGAATTTAAATATTCGTCGAGTTTCAATTGATCATTATGACTGATCTTTCCACGCAGAGACTTCGCCTCGCCAAGCACAGCGTCCAGAACGCTCGCATCTGTAGCCGACGAATTGTCTTTGAATAGCCTGTCAAATGCCAGTGCTGGATAAACTTCAAGAGGCGTCGGGGTGGTCGGTGAACTCCATGAAATGTGAGAACTGTAAAGCATCGAATAATTTTTGTGGACCGATGCCATCGATGGCTCACAGCCCAGAACCAGGCTCGGCACCCGTGTCTGACGCCCAACCCTCTGGGCCAGAAACTGGTCAATACTTGTCCCTGATTTGATCGCACCACCCGATGCCAAAGGCGCTCCTGAAAGAATATTACCCGTTTGAGAACTGTGAATATTACCCTTCAAAGCCTCTGCGTTATAAAGACCTTTAATTAAAGTCAGTTTTGATTTATGGGGGGCAAGTGGTTCAAGCACCTTGCCAAGTTGCATCTGGGCGCCCTCGCCCTTCGCCCACCACTCCTTGCTGTGAAATCCATTGCCTGAAAAAAGACATGCAAATCGAACCGGCGGCTCATTATTGGCTGACTTGCTTGAAGAATCAGCAGCTTTTAATTTTACAGACTCCATCCACGGCAGTGACATTGTCACGCCCACGCCTCTGACAAACGCACGCCGATTCAGTACCATCTTCGATTGACTCATGATTCAAAAACTCCTTGATTCGAGCTCTAATGGAATCTCACTCAGCCTGATAATCGGCATTTAAGCCGCGTTGATTGCGGAATTGTGGGCTCAGGATGACCGAAAGAATCGAATCCTGAATGCCTGTCATTGGTTTGTCTGTGATTTTCGCTTGCATTTCATCGATCAACGGATCGTCCGAAACCCGTACCGATCGTCCCAGAGCATAGCCCAGCAGTTTTCGATGAAATTGACGTGTGAACTCAGCCTTCTTGGTTGTGAGCAAATAGTTGCGAAGGCCATCGATATCCTTGAATTTAGTACCGTCCTTCAACTCTACCGACGTGTCCACTGGCCTGCCCCCCAAATCAGCTGACCGACGTCGACCAATCGGGTCAAATGCTTCAAGAGCCATCCCAAATGGGTCGATTCTGTCATGGCATTTGGCACATGATGGATCAGCACGATGCTTTTCGGTTATCTGACGCACCGTCAGCCCATCCGTATCCAACTCACTTTCAGGCAACTGTGGTACGTTTTTAGGTGGCTTGGGCAACTTCTCACCCAAAAGCGTTTCCAGGAGCCAGTTTCCTCGCAGAATTGGGCTTGTACGCGATGCTCCTGATTGTTTCGCCGTCAACGCCCCAAATCCGAGCAGACCGCCTCGACCAGCCAATTTCATCCCCTGGGTGGCCTGCCAGCGATCGCCTTTAATGGAATCGAGACCATAGAACTTTGCCAGACGTTCGTTCAGGAATGTCTGGTCACTGTCCAGAATATTCGCAACAGGCCGATTCTGTTGGAAAAGGTCCATGAAGTAAAGCACGACTTCTTCGTACAATGGCCCTCTAAGTTCCGCAAATTCAGGGAAGATTTTCTCACTCTTCTCGTTATGCGTATTAAAGTCCTTCAAATGCAACCACTGACATGCAAACTCTGTTGAAAGTGCCCTTATCTTAGGATCGGCCAACATTCTCAAGGTCTGTTTTCTCAATTTTTCAGGATCGTGCAGTTCGCCCTTGTCTGCTACTTTCCGAAGCTCATCGTCTGGCATCGTCGACCATAGGAAATAGCTCAGCCTTGAGGCCAGTTCCCAATCGTTGAGTGGCCTCGTCCGGGCTTGATCCGCTGTCGGTTCCAGGTGATACATGAACGCGGATGACATTAAGACCCGTGTCAGAACAAGTCTCAAGGATTCATCGTGTGGTAATGATTGCGAGCGTAACTTGTCATAAAGCTGCTTCAAGCCCGTTTTCTCATCGGGTTTCAATGGACGACGATACGCTCTGTCAGCGACTTTTAATACCGATTCCCACTGGCTCGATTCCGAATCTTTCAGCTGGGCTCGAAACTTGTTGGCTCGCTCTTTAATCGGCTTGCGAAGCGGTTCAAAAATTCGGACGTCACCGTCCTGAGTCACATATTCCATGAATTGCTTGTAGCCAACCTCAACCTTAAGTGGCTCCTGGCTGATATACCAAAGCTGATTCCAAAGGTCGTCCAGATAGGCTTTTTCCTGGTCATTGAGCATCAATCGTGAAAGGTTGTCATCCTCACGATGATAAAGTGCGACCGTTACCACTTCATCCACAGGTACAATTTGCGGATAGCAAACGGCAGCCGGTAAAATCGCACGGAAACTGTCGAATGACTTTTTCCATGTTTCTATCCCCGAACCAGAGATCAGTAGTGGTCGAGTCGGTGAAAATCCAATCATCGGGCCTGACTGATTCTGCACCATATGAACCTGTGCCCCTGCCGTAGATGGCCAGTTCCCCAAAGCCGTAGCATCTGCTACAAAAGTACGTCCTTCAGCCCATTCGGCAGGAATTTCAAATGATCTCGATTCCCCCAGCTTCATTTCAATACCAGTATTTCCTGGTTTGTTGCCTTCGTTGACTAACGCCGCAAAATTCAATCTTCTGAAGATCGGCCCCTGCAATGACATCAGGCGTGATTTCAATTCAGCATCAGGCGATTTATCCGGGGGAGTTGTGGCTGTGAACAGGGATTGAACCTTGTTCGCCAGTTCTATTCGTTTTGTTGGATCTGATTCGTTGATCCACTGATCAAGTGCAGAACCACGGGGCACAACTGCCAAAGTATCCGCAACCTTTTCGCTTGCCGGCTCAAGTGCAAATGCCCACACACCTGAATGACCGTGAGAATCCGCATGGGGATTACCTGCATGAATATTCGGACTTACATCGCCAGAAAGACTCCACAATCGCTTTGCACCAGCCGACTCTTTGACATTCAAGTCCACTTCAGTCAGGTCGCAGCCATGTTCGCCGTTACGTGGGCCGATGACTAATGCAATCGTGGTCCCTTCACTGACCCGGATTTGATTTATCGGAGGGATCACATTCGGCTTGCTTGTATCTGCCACACCAGCAGCCAGAACTTGACGCGTCGTTCCACGTCGCAGTTCCAGCGACCATGTCACACCATTGCCACAATCACCGTGTGCATCATTTGTTATGGCCTTAATATCAACCATTCCTGTGATTGGGCTTGTCCAGTAAATCGCAACAGACTGGCTTGGAGATGGGTGCACCGCAATCGATTTTGGCTTCATCAGGCCAGGCACTCGCACCGTCTGATCAGAAGAATTTGCAAAAACGTTCGGCGTTTCCGGCTTGCCCCAACCTTTCACAAAAGCATGCCCACCGCCATTTTCCACCCGGCCTTGCATCAGATTGATATTGGCGGGTTGAGCAAGATGACCGAGACCAGCGACATCAGCCCATGCCGTTAATATCGATTGATCGAGATGATTCTTCGCTGCAAGTGCTTTAAAATCAGGCTTGTCAGGATTGCTCCGAAGAAACTCAATGGCATTGAGATATTCTGCTGACCGGTGCAATTCCAAACGCTTTTTTGCCAAAAGGGCCACAGAATCATTTAAATTAAGAAGCGGAATCGGGACCAGTCTAGGCTTTTCGAGTCGCGGATTGTTCCAGATAAACTTGTTGTCACCTGCTGATTCACCAATCGCGAGCGAAGTCAATTGCAACCTCACTGATCCACCTGATGGATTCTTCTGAAGAACTTCCGTGACATTCACATTCGATGAGATCGGGTCTTGTGTTCCAAGCCATGGCTTAAAGTGTCCGACACTACCAAATTTTGTCAGGGCTTTCTGAAAATTCTGAATTTCCAGAGCCAGCGGCTTAATACCATCGACGTTGGTCGTTTTCCATCGCGATTGCAAATGTTTCCAGACAGGCGAATCCGTAGGGAGATTCAGATGGTTCCAAAGTAGCTGAATGTATTTTGGGCTAAGTTTCTCTTTCTCAGCAATTTCCGCGATCGACTTCGGGTCCGACTTACCCAAATCACGCAAAACAATCAATGCATTCAGGTATTGCGAAACAGGAATTCTGCCTCCTGCGTTCGTGTCCCATTCCAGCCCTTGCAGAAGAACTCGAGTATGACCTTCCGGGTCGGTCCTCAATCGATAAAATTGACGAATTCCGTCCAGAAGTTCATTCGTCCAGTCTGCTTGTGTATTCTTGGCTGAAAATTTTGTTCCAGTTGGGAGCATCACCATATGCGATGCAATTCCCTTGGAGGCTTCCATGTATTTTTCGAGCAACGCTGGAGACATCACCAACGCGTCTCCCACGTTCGTGAATCCTTCCCCGGCAGCACCATCCGCAGGAAACTCGCGAGTTGGCTTTAAATCAATGCCTGTCAGGTCGCGAACGGTGTTGTCATATTCCACGTTGCTCAAACGTCTTAAGAGCACCGGGCCTGGGTCGCCCGCATTCGCCAGGGCTTCCGCTCTCAGGTATGACTGAATCCATCCTGTGATTGCCAACTGGTCCTCTGCGGACGGACGAGGCTTGTTTTTGGGCGGCATTTCACCGGCTTGGATCTGCTCTAGTGCATGCCTCCAGATCTCTGGCGATTTCCGGATCTCTTTTAAACTCAAGAACCGTTCCAGATCCAAATCGCCTTCCTGCTTCTCTGTGCTGTGACATCCCAGGCAATGCTTTAGCATCGTCGGACGGGTTTTTTCAGCAAATTGTCTGGCCAATGAATCAAACGAATCTTCAGCCCTAGCTATTTCAAAGCTTTGCAAGATGGCCCAGAAAGTGAGAAGCAGCAAGAGTTTTCGAGCATTCATCGGTATGGCATCCGTGAGGAACGGCACAGGCAGGTAACTTTATCATACGTGATTTCTGAAAGATGCGAAAGACTTTTTCTAAATTCCTGATCTTTGAATCAGAATATAGAAGATTGACAACCAAAGGAATCGCACGCATAATGCCGTTTACGACTTTCGGATTTGTACCATGATCACATGAGCCATCGGAATTTGGATAAATGTATATCTCCAGCAAATTATTCCGATGCCTGATTTTGATTCTGTTGATCTCTGTCAGTGTATCTGCATATTCTCTGGGGTTTGA
>CAMBZY010000103.1 GCA_945872325.1 Candidatus Kuenenia stuttgartensis
CTCTACATCGACCGTCACCTGGTGCACGAAGTCACCAGCCCTCAAGCGTTTGACGGCATGAGACTTGCCAATCGCAAAGTCCGCCGACCTGAACTCACCTTCGCCACGCCTGACCATAACGTCCCAACCGTCAATCAGTTTGAGATTCGCGACCTCCTCTCAAAGCGTCAAGTCGATACGCTTCGCAATAATTGCAAAGAATTTGGGATCACCCTGCTCGATATCGGCTCCGGCCGCCAAGGGATCGTCCACGTGGTCGGCCCTGAACTTGGCCTCACCCTGCCCGGCCTCACCATGGTCTGCGGCGATAGCCACACATCCACCCACGGCGCTTTCGGTGCTCTGGCCTTCGGGATCGGCACCAGCGAAGTCGAGCACGTTCTGGCCACCCAAACCCTCTGGCAAGGCCGTAAGCCGAAAAGCCTCGGCGTCGAAGTCACCGGCATGCTCGCCCCTGGCCTGGAACCCAAAGACATCATCCTGGCCATCATCCGCCAGATCGGCACCGGCGGCGGCACCGGCCACGTCATCGAATATTACGGGCCAGGAATTCGTGCCCTCTCGATGGAAGGCCGGATGACGATCTGCAATATGTCTATCGAAGGCGGTGCCCGGGCCGGCATGATCGCTCCTGATGATGTCACGTTTGACTACATCAGCTCGATTGATCGCCAGTATGCTCCAAAGGGTGCGACTCTCGAAGCCGCGATTGCTGACTGGCGAACGCTGGTCACCGACGACGAAAACGGGTTTGATCGCAAGATCCATATCGACGCCTCAAAGCTTGTCCCTCAAGTGACTTGGGGAACCAACCCCGGCATGACGGTGGACATCACGGGCGTGATTCCCCAGCCTCATGAAGTCCCCTTCGCCACGGCTGAAGATGCTCGCCGATCGCTTGAATATATGGGCCTGACGCCTGGCACTCCGATCAGCGAAGTGGCTGTGGATGTGGTCTTTATCGGTAGCTGTACGAACGGCCGGATCGAAGACCTTCGCACTGCCGCCAAAGTGATGAAGGGCCGCAAGGTGGCCGAGGGCGTGCAAGTGCTTGTTGTGCCTGGTTCTGAGAAGGTTCTGGCTCAGGCTGTTGCCGAGGGGCTGGACAAGATTTTCAGTGAAGCCGGAGCCGAGTGGAGACAGGCCGGTTGCTCGATGTGTCTGGCCATGAATCCGGACAAACTCAAGCCTGGCCAACGGTCGGCCAGCACCTCGAACCGCAACTTCGAAGGGCGTCAAGGGCCCGGCGGCCGGACTCACCTGGTCAGCCCGTCGATGGCCGCTGCGGCTGCCGTGACTGGCCGGTTCACCGACGTCCGCACACTTATGGCCTGATAGCACAACGCTTAACGACAATTCATCCGAGATTCAAAAAAGGCATATCATGGAACCTTTTCGTACACACACAGGCCGAATGGCCGTTCTGGACTGGTCGGACGTCAACACCGACCTCATCATTCCTGCCCGTTATCTGAAGCGGATTGAACGCATCGGATACGGACCGCTCCTGTTCGCCGACAAGCGATATGTCCCAGGTGGTGCTCCACTGCCGGACGAGCCTGAAAACGCTGGCGGATATGACCAGGATTTCCCTCTCAATCGGCCTGAATACATAGGCGCGACCGTCCTGGTGGTCGGCCCGAACTTCGGCTGTGGATCGAGCCGTGAACACGCTGTTTGGGCTGTTCATCAAGCCGGTTACAAGGCCGTGATCGCCCCTGTTCCTGACGAAGGCTTTGCCGACATCTTTGAAGGCAACTCGCTGAACAACGGGCTTCTGGTGGTGGAAATTGCCGAATCCGACTGGAAAAACCTGGTCGCACTTGGTCAAGGTACACCCTCGACAGAGATTACGGTCGATCTGGAAAAGCAGCAGGTCCGCTACCCTTCCAACGGTGGGACGGCTGAGGCCAGCTTCAACATCCCTGAATCCGCCCGGCACCGGATGCTGAATGGACTCGATTCCATCGGGATCACCATCAGCGATAACGGGGCTGCGATCGACACGTTTGAGAAAACTCGATCGGCCTGGTCCTGAATCTGACGAGAAATCAATGATCCCTCAAAGGCTTGAATTCCTCTGGATTCAAGCCTTTTTCTGTGGATTTCTGAAGACGTTGGTTTGACAAATTGGAACGGGACGCTGAGGTCGCCTTGATTAATTTGGGGTAATGAGGTAGAAACCGTTAACTTTAATGGACGTGGTCTGCGTCCAATGTTCTGGACCGCTGATCGGATGGAACCGATGTCTGAAAACTTGCCGCGAATTCACCCGACTGCAATTATTGGCCCTGAAGTGGTTCTGGCCGACGATGTTCGTGTTGGCCCCTTCAGCATGATCGAAGGCAAAGTGCATATCGGCGCCGGCTGCACTCTGGATTCGCATGTCGCCATTTATGGACCAGTAACGATTGGCGAGCGTAACCACATCGGTGTGGGAGCGGTGATCGGTGGCGAGCCTCAATACCGGGCGTTTAAAAACGAAGAAACGTCCGTCGTTATCGGTAACGACAATAAGATTCGCGAATATGTGACCATCAATAAAGGCACAGCCGAGGGCGGCGGAATCACCCGCATTGGGAACAACAACTACCTGATGACCGGCTCGCACGTGGCCCACGATTGCCTGGTGCACAACCAGTGCACGATCATCAATTTTGCGAGTCTGGCCGGGCATGTGGAGTTGATGAACAATTCTCTGATCTCAGCCTATGCCGGAATTCAGCAGCGTTCGAGAGTCGGCCGGCTGGCCATGCTGGGCGGGCACACGCGGATCACTCGCGACCTTCCTCCGTTCATGATGGCATTGGGACAGAATGCCATTACGGGGATCAATCTGGTCGGAATGCGCCGGGCAGGGATCCCACGAGCCTCGATCGACGCCGTTCGTAAAGTCTATAAAATCATGTACTTCCAAGGCTTTACGATCCCCAACGCGCTGGCCGAGGCAGAGCGACAGTTTGGTGAGATCCCTGAGGTTCAGGAATTCATTGCCTATTGCAGGGCCTCCAAGATTGGGATCTGCCGGGCAAAGATTTCCAAGGAAACCTCGCGTGCGGACGAGTGATTCTTGACCTGCTTTTAGCGCATAAGAAAACGAAGGGACAGAAGCCCTTCGTTTTTTTCGTAAGTTGACCGGGAGCTTAGATCACGGAGCCGGCTTCGGCTCTGAAGTCGTCGATTCCGGCACCATAACGGGTTTGGGCTTAGCCTTGGCTGCGTCAGATTCGGTCGCCATTTTGCCTAAAAACGCCTGATCGAGGTTTTTCAGGTCGGTCCACAACGTGCCTGGGCCGGCGTAAAACACTCCAAGTTTGATGTCTGAGGGCAGCCCTTCGGCGAAGATATAGCGGTTATAGGCTTCTGGACTCCCCAAAGCATCGACCGAAAGTTTGTACTTCTCAGCCTCAGCCTCATTCGCCAATTGCACTTTCGTGGCCTCGGCAGCGCCCATGATTTTGGTGATCTGGGCCTGAACCATTGCGGTTTTGGCGTCGATCACAGCTCTGAATTTCTCGGTCTCAGCTGCAATCTCTTTGGCCTTCTTTTCGCCGGTGGCCGCAGTTTCGGCGGCCATCTTGATGGTTTCCGCCTTTGTCCTGCGTTCTTCCAGAACCACCTTGGCCTCGGCTTCGGTCAGTTCAGCCTGAGCTTTTGCGGTCTGCTGCTCCTGCTCACGGGTGAGCTTGAGCTCGGTGGCGATATTCGACCTCTGGATCGGTTCTCGCACCTCGGCAGGCACATAAATGTGGCGGGTCAGGCCAAAGAGCAGTGAGAGGTTTTTCCCTTTCAGAACTCGCTCCAGCTCAGCTTCCACATCCGTCTGAAACTCTTCCCGGCTGTTGCCAACCAGCAGATCCACAGCGCCTCGTTTCGACCCATTGATCCGGCAGATGGAGCCAATCTGAGGTGTAATCACCTTCTCCTGAACGTCTTTCAGGGTCCCGAAATTTCGCACAATGTCAGGCGCCTGGTCTGGAAGGATCCCCCAGATGGCGGTGAAATCAAGGTGAATCCGGAACCCATCGTTGGATGGGAATTCGATGCCCGAACCTTCGACAAAAATCGGGTCAGGCTGCAGGACAACCCGAGACTCCAGCTTCGTTCCCGTGGACGATCGCTGCTCAGGCAAAGGCTTTACACCATCACGCTTGGCGATCACGGAGGTTTCGTTGAAACCGACACTAATAATGTCGAGACGCTTCTCGGCAGGATTGATCCAGTACATCCCCGGCTGAAGCACTTTGTCCTGCACGCCCTGCGTTTGCTTGTTATCAGGGCTATCATCAGCCACTTTATTGTAAACCACTCCGACATAGCCAGGAGGGATCAAGGTGGGGTCTTCAGCCGACTGCTTTAACCCCTCGGCAGCTCCAATGGAGGCCGTTTTTGCGACCTTATTGACTTCATACGCATAAGGGTTCATGCGGTATCTGCCAGGGGTCAGAAGTTTACGCCAGGTTCCGCGAAAGCCTGGTCCATTCGCCAGAATTTGACCAACCGGCAAGTTCTGACCAATTTTGGAAGTGACAACACCAATCTCGTTTACGCCGATCAAAATATCGGGCACGATTTCGCGTTCGTATTCCAGGGGATTATAGAACTGACGGCCTGGGCCAGGCATGAATTCGAGAATCCCGATCTCCAGAGCCTTGCCATTCTGATCCGCTTTGGCCAATGTGCCTTCACCCGCCATCGGGGCACTTCCAAACGGAAATGGCCCTTTGTATCTCAACAGAAGGCTATGCCCTGCCGGGACTTCCCTTCGACAAATGCTCCATTGCCATATCGCCAGATAGCCGACATCATAAACCATGACCGCCAGGAGGAATAAGCCCCCCAAGCCTCGGTCGAGCCGGGGCAGGCGTCGCAACAGCCCAAGGGCCAGTCCTACAACCACTGCGACCATCGCCAGTGCGATGAAAGGGTTTAGGCCATGCCATAAAATGAGGCCTGGCAGTAACATTACGCCGGCTGTGATCCACAGAATCATACGTATAGGTGACATATTCATGATTTATTTAACCCCTGATTCTTTCAAAGGCTTGCTCGATGTGCCGACTGCTGGAGAACTTGTAAATGGTTGGTCAGGGATGGTTACAGGTGATACCGCCTTGAGTGGCTTAGAAAGCATTTCAGGACGCTTCTCCGCAGGCGTAAAAGCCTGTTTCAGCAGGTCCATGATCGGGCCTTCCGTATTGGTCATGATCGTTCTAAACGAGGGAGCAAATTTGGCCATGATCATGTTCTGGGCCAGAGCGTTCCCATCGCCCTTGAAAGCCGCCACCCGGGTGGTGATCCCGGCCACTTCAGCCGTATTTTTCAGCCTGATCACATCTGCTGCCGCCTGACCTTCGGATTCTATGGCTGCCGCTTTATCCTTTGAGGCTTCAAGCTGGGTCTGGCCTACAGAGAGCAGTTGCTCGGCCAGTGTGACCGCCACTTTTTGCTCCTGCTCGGCCTTGGTCGTCTGCTCGATCACCGACTGCTCAGCCTCCACAACCGCTTTTTTCTGCTGTGCCAGAAGCTGCTGAACCTTGAGCTGGGCTTCTGCATCCTGCTGAAGTTTTTCCTGCTTATACTGCTGAAGCTGCTGCTTGGCCACTTCACGAGCCCTCACAGGTGTTGCAATCGCTTCCGGAGGAAGAATCGAAGTGATCGCCACTTCCAGAATCTCCACTCCTTGCTTCCGACAGTTTTCCGTCAGGCTCTTGACCAGGTTGGCCTGAAACTGCTCGCGGTCATCGCCGCTGATAAACTGTCCACCCGTAAGCTTTGAGCCATTGATCCGGCAGATCGACCGCGTTTCCGGAGTGATGATCTTGCTGATGATCTCCGTGTCGATCTCGTCGCCATTGGAGTCTTCGTTATAAAGCACAAAAACTTCACTGGCCCGGGTCGGGTCCACGCGAAAAGTCACGGTACCATCCACAGTCACTTCAAAACCGTCAGCACTCAGGAAGTCCATCTTCCCGCCTTCATTCAAGGCAAACGCCTTGGTGCTGCAATCCACCACGCTGACTCTTGTTTCGTAAGGATTTATGTAATATGTACCAGGCGGAAGTGTCTCCTTTTGGACCCCTCGTTCACCGGTTTGAACCAGAATCTGGTTCGGATTGGCTGCCAATTTGCCAGCCAGATTCGTAACCACTCCACGCGACTGGGCCGCGACCGCCACGGGCTTGTGAATCTCGATCGACTCAGCATACCAGTTATAGGGATATCGGCCTGGCCGTAACACCTCGCGGCGTATGCCTTTCTGGCCATCTTCGGCAAGCACCTGGCCCACGGGCAGATCTTCGCCCACCAGGCTGACCCTGACTCCCAACTGGCCTTCCGGAATGATCATCTGCTCTTTCACTTCCCAGCCCCATTCCAGAGGGTTGAAGAAGTAGCGGCCTTCCGTCAGTACACCATTATTCACACCGCCCGCCTGAACGCCCTTAAAATATTGGCCGTTCTCCGGAGGAGGCGCAAGTTCTTGATCAGGCTGAAGATCCAACCCTGTTTTGCGAATCAGGACAGCCTGTTTCCCAGTGGGCACGTCCAGCCGCAGGTTGTTATAAGCGATGACCAGGCCGATGATCCCGAAGAGGATCGCCAGGCCGGTGCTCAGGCCCATGCCCAAAAGGATCTGGGAGAAGCCCTTAGGGCGTCGTCCGCGATCAGGTGAGGGTAACTCAATACTCATAAAATCTCTCGGTGCCTCGTCTTGCATATGGTTCCAAGGGATACTCGCCAACCTTCACCAGACTCATTTGAGTTGGGAAGAGGCTCTTCCGTGAAACATATTCGATGCCGAAACGTCCTTATTAAGTCGGCATTTGCGGAATTACGAAAAAGAGCCGACCATAATAGCTGGTCGGCTCTGGGAGCGATTCTTTTGGACGTGTCAGAACGTGCGAGGCGGGCGGTGAGCGGGAACCTCAGCGTTATCGCCAGTTCCCGACCGACTCACTTCTTACGGTGGCGGATTCTGGCTCTCATTTTACGCTTCTTCCGACCGACTTTCCGACGCCCCTTGCCTCGACGGCGACTGGCCATAAGACCTCCTTTGAAGGTGTAAGTTTCGAATCCGACAACGGATCCGGACTGTTTCTCATCGTACAGGATCTTGACAATCTTGCACGATCTTAAGTGTAGCAATTATAGCCATGTGTTTGAGGAAAACGCAAGTGCGCTTCGTCGTATTGGTTTTATCGGCCAACCAACCGTTGCATCACAAGCACTTCTCGTTCATCATCTCATTTGATCTGATGAGTCGGCCCTAAGCTCGATCATCAACCATGACCCCATCTACCATCCCATTCTCTATCGACCATCAAGAGTCCCATCCATCATGAAGCTCAATCTTCGCTGCCTTTCCCGACTTGCCCTGCTCTCAACCCTCGCCCTCACAAGCCTCCAGGTCACTTCCCAAACACACGCCGCCGAACCCCTTGAAATCGTTTTTGTCGATGTCATGGGCGGCGCTGCGACCCTGATCTGTACCCCTGAAGGTGAAACCATCCTCCTCGATTCAGGCTGGCCAGGGCTCGACGATCGTGACCCAAAACGCATCGTTTATGTCCTCAAAGAAGTTCTTAAAAAAGAAAAACTCGACCACCTCCTCAGCACCCACTGGCACACCGATCACTATGGTGGTGTCGAAGGTCTGGCCAAACGCGTCGAAATCGGCCGGTTCTGGGATCGCGGTCTCCCTGAAGATCCAGGCGTCGATCCAGCCAACTTCCCTGACGGCCCGAAAATGGACGACAAACTCGGTATCGCCTATCGTGCCGCCTCAAAAGGCAAGCGCACCGTCCTCAAGGCCGGCGACCATATCCCCCTCAAAGGCGACATGAAAGTGACCATTCTGGCAGCCAGTGGCAAAGTCATGGCTGCACCCGCAAACTCCAAGCCCAACACGCTTTGCGAAACCGCTCCAGCTGACAAGAACAAGGACGATAGCGATAACGCCCTTTCGATCGTCACCAAATTCCAGCTCGGCAAGTTCGACTTTTTTGACGCCGGCGACCTGACCTGGAACATCGAGCGCCAGCTTGTTTGCCCAACCAACCTGGTCGGCGAAGTCGACCTCTATCAAGTCACCCACCACGGGATGGACATTTCCAACCACCCCACTCTGATGAAGTCGCTCAACCCCGGTGTGGCCATCATGAACAACGGCCCTCGCAAAGGTGGCTCCGCAAACACCGTCAAATGGCTGAGAGAACTGCCGAACCTCAAAGCTGCCTATGCTTTACACAAAAACGCCGGAACCAGCGAGGCCGACAATCTGGCCCCTGAAATGACCGCCAACCATGACATCCAGGGCGGCCAGTTCATCCGCGTCACAGTCGCTCCCGATGGATCAAGCTACAAGGTCCGTATCGGCGCCTACGGCAAAGAAGCGGAATACCAGTCCAAGTAAGACCTTCCATAGATCAATCCCATCCGCCTGATCATAAGGTGAATCATGTCCATACGCCGTTTCCTGATCACTTTCGCAAGCCTGTTTACCATGACTCTCATGGGTGGAGCGCAGACCACTCAAGCCCAGCCCAATTCGGCTAAACTTCTGGACGAACTCTCCAAGCTCGAAAAATCGAGCTGGGAGATGATGAAAACTCGCGACTCTGCCTCGATCCGCAAATACACGACCGCCGACTTCCTCTGGATCTTCTCGGATGGGACACGCGTCCACAGCCGCGATGTCGAGAAGTACCTCCAGAATTACGAACTGGCAAGCTATAAGATGTCTGAGGCGGAAGTCATCAGCTTTGACGAACATGCCGCAGTACTTGTCTATAAGCTGACTTACGTGGGCGGAAACAAGGGCGAGAAGCACGTCTC
>CAMBZY010000104.1 GCA_945872325.1 Candidatus Kuenenia stuttgartensis
CCCCAAAGGCCATGCACATCGCAGGTCGGGCGGGCACTTTTGCGTTCGAGAGTGGTGAAGCCGGCTTCCCCGTTGAGGGCCGTCACACCGAGCCCTTCGGCGAATTTGGGTTCATCGAACGGGAGCTTGGTGAACTCGGCACGCTCCCAATCGGCCAGCGGATTGACGGCGTCATAGAAGCCTTCCACTGCCACTTTTCCTGACGCATCGTGAAGGCTTGAAATGATGTGACACAAAGCGTTTAAGGGGTTGACCACAGCACCACCGAACATCCCGGAGTGGAGGTCCGTTTTCGGGCCTTGAACCAGGATTTCGAGATAGCAGAGGCCACGTAGGCCGTAGGTCACGGCCGGGACGCCGGGGGCCCACTGGCTGGTGTCAGAGATCACGGCATAGTCGCAGGCCAGTTCAGAGGCATGATCGGCAAAGAATTTTTCGAGGTTCGCCCCGCCCACTTCCTCTTCGCCTTCAATCACATAGATCACATTCACAGGCAGCCCGCCGGCCGCTTTCATCCACGCCTCGGCCGCCTTGAGGTGGGTAAAAAACTGGCCTTTGTCGTCGGTGGCTCCACGGGCGTAAATATTGCCGTTTTTAATCACAGGCTCGAACGGTTCGGTGTCCCAACCATCGCTTTTTTCGGCAGGCTGAACATCATAGTGACCATAGACCAGAACGGTCGGCTGACCTTCGATTCGGGGCGATCGGCCCACGACGATTGGATGGCCCGCTGTTTCGACCAGTCGGGCATCGATCCCGCTGGCGATCAGGTCATCGCGAACAAACTCGGCAGCTTGGCGAGTGTCGCCGTTGTGGGCTGGCTGGGCACTGACAGAGGGGATCCGGATCAGGGCCTTGAGCTGCTCTTCGAACCGAGCGGCGTTATCCGTCAGAAACTGATTGACGCTGGACCATTGGCTATCAGATGTTTTGGAGGACATTGGCAGGCACCTTTAATCCAGGCGAATGATGAAGCCGATCGCAGAATGAGAGTTTGGATGCCATGACTATAACAAAACGGAGCCAAAAAATCTGGATGCTGGTCAGGAAGGTCGTCGAATCCGACCGGGCTGGCCCACCGGACAACGAATCAACGAACCGCGTATTTGGCCACCGGAGGAGTCAACTACTTATGAAGAATGTAGAAGCAGGTGGGATTCTTTCTCTCATCATTTGGGTAAGACGTTATTGTCAAACGGGTTTGTCTTGATCATTGATGATTCACCCAAGAAGATGGTGGGCTTCACCCCACCCTACATTGCTTGGGTTGGGTTTTATGCCAATAAAAAAGCCGCTCCCGAATTTTGGGAGCGGCAGCTGATTCTATCCATGAATCGTTCGATGAAGAACGATCAGGAGAGCATCCGGTCTGCCTTCTTCAGAAGGTCGCTCACTGGGAGACCGTGAGGACATGAGGCGTCCAGTTTGTCCACTTCCAGTTCAGCCATCATCCGGGCTTCCGGGGGCAGGGCCTGATACAGGGCACGGGCGTTTTGACGCTTCCCATAGGATTCATAGTAGCGCATAAAACGCAGGACTTCAGAAACCTTCACGCCCTTTGAAGCCGTCTCGCACAGGCTGCCGCAACCATGGCAATACATGTTGGCGGTCTGGGTGCGATACTGTTCCAGGAGCTTGGTTTCCATGGCTGTGAGCGGAGCCTTGCTGGCGGCCACGTTTTCGCGAAGGTCGCTGAATGTGGTCATTTCGCTCACCACCACCTGGATCCGTGGGTCGGCCCAAACGGTCTTGATGGCAGCCACTTCCTTCTTGAAGCCCTTTTGCACAAACTCAGCGTGACGATCAGGATAGCTCGCCTCAGCTCCGCCCTGAGTCTTCATGGCCACGAGGCCGATGTTGGCCTTATGGGCACGATCCATCGCCTTTTGCAGGCCATCGGTGTCGATCTTGTCGCGGAAGTTGTACTTCAGCATGATCTGGTCGATCCAGCCGCAATCGACCGCTGCGTTGATGATCTCAACCAGCAGGGCGTCGTGGCATGAAAGACCAGCGAACTTGATCTTCCCGGCTTTTTTGAGGTCTTCAAACGCCTTCTTCACACCCGGGTCGCTCAGGTGAGCCAACTCTTTGGCACCACCCACACCGTGGATGTAATAGGCATCGACATAATCTGTCTTCAGGCGGCCAAGACTTTCGTCAAGACGCTCGCGGTAAACTTTAGGGGCATCGGCGCCGGCGACTTTGCCTTTGGAATTCTTCGAGACCAGATAAACTTTGTCACGCATTTTGGTGCGTTCCAAAACCTGGCCCAAAACTTTTTCGCTGTTCGTGTTTTCATAGGATTCAGACGTGTCGATATAACGCACGCCTGCAAACAGGGCGGCTTGAACAAAGCTCGGGCTTAGGGCCCAGCTTGTTCCCATCCCGAGCTTGCTGACCTTCTGACCGGTACGGCCAAGGGTCGCCAAGGGGACAGCGTCGTCGCCCTGACCTGGTTTATCCTGCCAGAAGGCGCTGGCCTGCTGGCTTGAAATCAAGCCGGCACCTGCTCCGGCAACAGTGGTGGTTTTCAAAAAATCGCGACGATGGCTTCCGCCGGCACCTGGGCATGACATGGCTGGGCTCTCCAAGTCCGTGTAAATCGTACCATTCTTGAGGATTTCGTCACATTGACGAAGCACTCCCAAGGCGTACGAGAAAGATAGTGTGAGGGCTTCAAGGCGGGCAAACTGGACCTGTGATCAGTCCAATCCGATTCTTGTTGAACTTTTGATATCTTAAATCCCATTCCCTCGGTTGGCAAGTCGGATAGAATTGGTAAACGTGACAAAACCCACTTCACTCCAGCTAAAAACGCCCGGGAACTTTCCATGAAACCCATCGAAAACAGCTTTTAATACGACGAATCGACATCAAATTCCATGCGAGTTTTTCTTTCTGATACCAGCTTACTCATCGTTCAATGTTTTGCCGCACTTAGCATATGCGCTGCGATCCTCGCTTCCATCCACGTGATTTTACGTCGCGGAGATAACCGATCCGCCATCGGATGGCTTGGCCTTTTCTGGCTTGGATATCCCCTGATCGGTTGCCTCATCTACCTCATGGTCGGCGTAAACCTGATCAGTCGCGATAAAAAAGCCATCGGTGCCGACATCCTCTCAAAGAACCGACGCAGACGTCCAAAACGGGCCCAGACAGGTACCCACTCGCATCGCACTTTGTCCATACCGCCTCACATGCACACTCTCAAGAAAATGGGAGACAGCATTCTGGGCAACAAACTCCACTCCGGCGACGACATCCAACTTCTCTCAGGTGGCTCCGAAGCCTATCCCGCGATGCTTGAAGCGATTGAATCCGCCACTCGTTCCATCGCCATGGCCAGTTATATTTTTAAAGACGACATCGCAGGCCGATTCTTTGCAGACGCTCTCGAACGAGCTAAAAATCGTGGTGTGGAGGTGCGCGTACTCATCGACGCCATGGGCTCAAGTCATGGTGGACGAAGTGTTTACCGAATCCTTAAAAATCGTGGCCTGGCTGTTCGGCGATTCATGCCCACACTGGGTTTGCCGTTCCTCAGGTTCGCAAATCTGCGAAATCACCGCAAACTTCTGATTGTGGACGGCCGACTGGCGTTCACTGGTGGAATGAATGTCGACGTCGCTTTCTGGCCAGAACACCGACCCGCCGGAATGACTCCAAAAACGGACGCCCACTTCATGGTCCGTGGGCCTGTGATTGCAGATCTCATGGCGGCCTTTGAAGAAGACTGGCGATTTACGACCGGTGAAAAGCTCGACGGAGAGATTTGGAAAGTCGCCTCAGACGATAACGGAACCATGTACGCCAGAGGCATTGCGGACGGCCCCGACCTGAGCCAGAGACTGACTCACAGCTTTATCCTCTCCGCACTGGCCACCGCCAAACACAGTATCAAAATCATCACCCCGTATTTTCTGCCTCACTCGGATATCGTCTCGGCCATGGGGGTGGCTGTTCTGAGAGGCGTAAAAATTGAGATCTTAGTGCCCGACCCGACCAATAGTATGCTGGTTCAATGGTCCTCTGGAGATTACCTCAAGAAGGTTCAGGAACTGGGCTGTGTTGTTTGGGCGGATAAAGTCCAATTCAGCCATGCGAAAATGATGGTGGTGGACGGGTGCTGGTCGATGATCGGTTCGTCGAACTGGGATCCGCGCAGCCTTCGACTCAATTTTGAGTTCAATCTCGAATGCCACAGTGAACAATTGGCTCTGAGGATCGAACAGTATTGGGACGACCACTTGCAATCGGCCAAACTCTGGAACCACTCCTCACCTGCAGACCGGCCTCGATGGATGGAAATCCGCGACGGAATTGCCCGACTCTTTACCCCTTTACTCTGAGTTAATCTGAGTCAAATGAAATCTCCCAAAGAAGTTCCACCTTTACGCGTTGCAGCCCGGTTTCATGAAATGACACCGGGCAACGTGCGCATCGAGTGGTCTAAAATGGAACATCACGACGATCATCCTGCCGATGACCTGGAAGAGCATGGCTCAAGCTCAGGTTTTTTCCATAAAATCAAGGGCTGGATCGATCGTCAAATTGGGGCTCATCATGATGAAACCCGAATGCTTCGAAGGCTTCATAAATCCACCCATCTGGAAATTACATTTCCTGAGGATGACCCGGATCCTGAACTTGTGCATCAAAGGCTCAAGGATTATTGGGCGGATCGCCAGTCAAAGCACTTCCGGCGCATGGTTCTGGCAGGAACTATCATGCTCCCTTCGTTATTATTAACGATCATACCAGGCCCGAATATTGTTGGACTTGGGCTGACGTACATCATGTGGCACCACTGGCGCATTGTTCAGGGAACACGTAAAGCAGCAGCTGGTACGATCAACATCGAATTGAAATCACTGAAAGTCCTCAATTCAAATGCCGATCAGAATGAACCAAAGGATAACAACGGAGCATCATGACAACCAAAACAATCAAACTCTTGACCTATAATATTCATAAAGGTATTGGAGGGCGCGACCGCCGATATGACCTGAGCCGGACGATGGCGGTGATTGACAGTGTGAAGCCGGATTTGATCTGCCTTCAGGAGGTCGATTCGCATGTGAGTCGATCCAGCCTTCACGACCAGCCCTCCATACTGGCCAACCACTTTGGATATCACTCGCTCTATCAAATGAACGTGCCCGTGGGTCGATCCGGCGGATACGGAAATTTAATTCTCTCGAAATGGCCTCTGGAATATTCGCAGCAGCATTCATTACGCATTGGGAATCGCAAGCCACGTGGCTTGCAGATCGCTAAGATTCAGACTCCGCATGGGCAAATGGGGTTGGCCAATTGGCATCTGGGTCTGACACATGCCGAACAGGTGCGTCAGGCATTACGATTTCTCAACCATTGCCGCGAACCAATCTGGGCGGACCTGCCAATGATTCTGGCCGGCGACACCAACGACTGGGGCAACCGGTTACTGAACAAAACATTAGCTCATAGTGGATTCCGCCAGGCCAGCCTACCGATTGTCCAATGCCGATCGTTCCCCGCCTGGTTCCCGGTCGCATCTCTGGACAAAGTCTTCAGCCATCATGGAATACGCCACATCCACGCCCATGTGGTGCGTTCCGCAATCTCCCGACAGGCTTCGGATCATCTCCCACTGGTCGTGGAATTCGAGCTGACGCATGGATGAAATGTGGACGTTCCGTCAGGCCTGATCACCATCCAACAATCAACGCCCAAGGGCTTGATCCAAATCCTTCCAATAACCTGGATAGGTCTTGCCCACGCAGCCGGGGTCAAGAATCACAGTCCCAGGCACCTTAAGTCCTGCCAGAGCAAATGACATGGCAATGCGGTGATCGTCGTAAGTGGCCACCTCGGCGGCCTTGAACTGGCCATTGGCTGGAGGAACGATGGTCAGGCCATCGTAATGCTCGATCACCTCGGCCCCGAACTTGCGCAACTCTGTGGCCACAGCGGCAATGCGGTCCGTTTCTTTATGGCGAATATGGGCCACGTTACGAATGCGTGTGGCTCCCTGAGCAAACAAGGCCACCACGGCAAGCGTCATAACGGTGTCGCTGATGGCATTCATGTCAATATCAAGGCCCTTCAACTGACCGCCGGTGACCGTGATCTTATCCACGCCTGATTCCACCAGACAGCCCATATGGGCCAGCACCTGCACAAAATCGACATCGCCTTGAAGGCTTCTGTTGCCCAGGCCTTCCACCGTCACCGTTCCGCCCATGATGGCCGCCAGAGCGAAGAAATATGAAGCTGCCGAGGCATCTGGCTCAATCGCATAATCACGACCGAAATACTGACCTGGCTTGATGATAAAGCGCTTGTTCTTGCGGTTGTCCACCTTCACTCCAAACGCCCGCATCACCTCAATGGTCATGGTCACATAAGGCACGCTGACGAGGTTCCCGTCCACTTCAATTTCTGATGGATTTCCAGCATACGGCAGAGCCATCAGCAAGCCTGAGAGGAACTGGCTGGAAACGTCTCCGCGAACGCCCACAAAGCCGCCTTGAAGCCCATCGGCATCCAGAGAGACAGGCGGGCAGCCGTTGTTGGTTTCACTGCGAGCTATGGCTCCAAGACGGTTCAGAGCCGCCAGCAGATCAGCGATCGGCCTTTGACGCATCCGTGGGGAGCCGTCCAGCATGTACTTGCCATGCCCGAGCGCGAGCATGGCTGTCAGGAACCGGAGGCTTGTTCCGGAATTGGCTAGATCCAGATTCGCCGAGGCCACAGGAATCGAACCAGCCTGACCCACCACGTCGATCGTAAACGCTTCTGGGTTATGATGTGTGGGTATGCCCACGGCGTTGAGCGCACGGATCAGAACCTGCGTATCCTGACTGTCCAGCGCACCTGACAACTGCGTCTTACCCTCTGCCAGAGCGGCAATGATCAAGGCACGATTGGTCAGGCTTTTCGAGCCTGGAACCCGCACCCTGGAGCGAAGATTGGGGCTGGTGAAGGGCAGAATTTCAAGGCGATCGGTTGCGGCAGACATGGGCGAAGCTCGACTGGGCTGGAGCGACAATGGAGATGATAGGCGTATTCTAACGAACTTGACCGTGAATTAGGAATCAGTCTCAGCCAAGATCGTTGCCACAGCTGCCTGTAAATCGTCTGGATTCATGCCGGCAAACTGGAAAACCTTGCGGCGATCGGTCTTGCCCTGCAAGATTTGCACCTGACTCGATTTACAGCCAAATGTCTTGGCCAGAAATTTCGCCAGAGCCTCGTTCGCCCGACCATCCTCAGGCGGTGCTGTGACAGCCACTTTCAAAGCCCCGTCGTGCTCTCCAGTAATTTTATTCTTTTTGGCACCCGGCTGGGCACGCACGGCCAGACTCGCGCCTTCGGCCGTGGCCCGAATCTCAACCGTCATGCCTCTGCCTCCCCAAGCCCTTCAAACAATGACGAACCGACCCGCACATGCGTGGCCCCTTCGGCAATCGCGGCCTCGAAGTCGCCTGACATACCCATGGATAGGTCTCGCAAGGGCAGACCAGTCCGTGCTTTAAGCTCCTCAGAAAGTCGTCGCAGCTTGATGAAAGTAGGGCGAGCCGTGGCTCCATCCGTCCCCCACCCGGCGATGGTCATAAGGCCTGTGACAGGAATCTTTTGAGTCTCGATCAACCGGGTAATCTGGTCAGCCTCTGCACGAATCGAATCCGCCGACCATCCATGCTTGCTCTCTTCCTCAGACAAATTCACTTGCAGGCAGATCTGAGTCAGGTGAGGAGCCAGGGGCAACAGATCGGCCACGGCCGCCAGAAGTTTCAGGCTGTCCACCGCATGGACCATCCGCACCACGGGCAGAATTCGCTTGAGCTTGTTGGTCTGAATATGGCCAATCATGTGCCAGCGAATCTCTGGAAGGTCTTGTAGAGTCTCAGCTTTTGTCCAGAGTTCCTGGGGGTAATTCTCACCCATTTCCAGCTGGTTCAAGGCGAACAGTTCGCGGGCCCATTCCGGAGGAGTCCGTTTGGTAACGGCCACCAGGGTGACCTCTCCCGGTTCGCGGCCAGCACCGACGGCGGCCGTTTTGATCCGTTCACGGATCAGATTCAAATTCGTTGCAAGTCGTTCCAGAGCCATTTGTTCAGCAGCTTTTTATCGGAGAGGGGAAATCGGACGGTTCGGCACATCAGCCATTCAGTGGTTATACTCATATTCTATCGTTCAGAAACCACCAGTGGGTAATATCTGAGCCAGGATCTGTTTCGAATCGCTCCCATATCATAAGGAAATAACCGCAATGAATTCCGGACGTACTTTCATCGTAATCCTCGGCCTGATCGCCGGCCTCCTGATTCTCGGTCAACTGGTGCTGGGTCAACTGATCCTCTCCGGACGCGTCAACCTGATCAAAGCCCACCAGCATTCAGGCTATACCGCCGTTATGATCAGCCTGGTTTACATCATCCTGAGCCTGCGTGTTCTGACCAAAAAGAACTGACAGTATTGATCAGCCCGGAAATATCATCCCGTCATTAAAACCAACCAACCGGGGCTATATTCCGGGTTCAACCTAGCCGCAGGGCGCTAGCCCCCGGTTTCCCCGATTTACAAATCCAACCGGGGCTAGCGTTAAGCCGGCTAGATAAAGGGCCATAACCCCCGGTTTCCCCGTTTTACAAATCCAACCGGGGCTAGCGCCAAGACCGGCTCGAAAACCAGCCGCAAAGCGATAGCCCTCAGGTACTTGTACGCCGATTCTCACTTCTTGCGTGGGTCGCTCGGCCAATCCACATTCGAGAGTTGGGCCAGCGCTAAAAGCAGTGCATGCGTACCATTACGTCCCATGCCCTGAGC
>CAMBZY010000105.1 GCA_945872325.1 Candidatus Kuenenia stuttgartensis
CAGAGAACTACTTCATCAAAAAAAACCGCATTGATTGATGTAAAGACCAACTCAAGTGGCTTGCCTTTGTCCATCACTTTAGGTTACAATACGATCTCGTTCCACTAAGAAACATCCATTTCTTGGCCCAAATCCGTTGCAAGTTAAAAGCTGAAAGATGTTTACCACATCTGAGATTCTGATCGAACGACTCCGGTTGGCAGGCGATGATGAAGCCTGGCGACGATTCGTAGATTTGTATCTCCCACTCATTTATCGGTGGAATTGCGAGGCCGGCCTGCAACCAGCAGATGCTGCGGATGTAGCTCAAGAAATTTTCCTTTGGGTCTCGCAGAACCTCAACGAATTTGAGCGACAGCATGTGGGTGCGTTCAGATCGTGGCTGAAGACGATCGCATTTTATAAAATCCAGTCTCATCGCAAGCATAAAGTGATGAGGAGCCTGGAAACTGCAGATGAAAACCAGATTTTTGAAGAAGATCCGCTTTTGAAAAAATGGGGGGACGATCATGACCAAGCGCTGTTGGATCGGGCCCTCGAATTGATCCGTCCTGAATTCACTCCCAAAACGTTCGAGGTTTTCATCGCAGTTTTCATCAATCAGGAAAACCCTACAGACGTTGCAAATCGTTTCGGACTGAACAGGCAAAACGTCTACGTTTCCAGAAGTCGGGTCCTTGCCAGACTAAGAGTCGTGCTCAAAGGGTATATGGAACAAGAAATTTTTTAAGCAGATTTTAAAAGAAAAAGCTCTTGTTAAGTCCATCGCTGTGATACGATGATAATGATAATCTAATCCCACTCCTCAAGCTGACTTCCATGCCAAAGAATTCCGTTTGTCTCGACACGACCAGCCTGAATTCGCTATCTCAAGGTTCTTGCCAGGAACCTTTGCTGACATGGCATTTATGGCATCTGGAAGAATGTACGGAATGCTGCGAGCGACTTGAGCAGCTGATCCCGACGGACATCCATCGGTTCGAGACCCATGTAACATTGACTCTTGGATCGAACACATCGACGAAAGATCATCATAACCAACCGTGGGCTGGGCTCGAAAATATCCTCCAGAATTACGTTCCGCCGGTCGCCATGCCAAAGTTGGATCCCAGTGAATCGCAAAACGAAATTGGACGACTCGGAGAATTTCGGATCCTTAAGCCTATCGGGGCAGGCCATTCCGCAATTGTGTTTGAAGCCGAAGACATCTGGCTTCAGCGTAGAGTGGCCATCAAAATTCTGCGCCGGGACATGACAAATATCCGGAACGCCCGCCAGTTATTCTTAGCCGAAGCGCAAGCAGTGGCGTCGATTGCGGACAAGAACGTGGTTCCGATCCTGAATATTGGCCAGCAGAACGACGAGTTTTATCTGGTCATGCCATTATTGGAAGGCGAATCACTCAAAACCGCATTGGAAACCAGATCGTTTTCAACTTCAGAAGCATTAAAAATTATTCGTGAAATCGCCTCAGGACTGACCGCCGCTCATAAAATTGGCCTGATTCACTGCGATATCAAGCCAAATAATGTCTGGCTGATGAAACAGGATGATGGTACAGAAATTGCAGTCCTGCTCGATTTTGGTCTATCTGCACTGAACACTTTGAAAATCGTTGCTGGCACACCGGGTTTCATGGCCCCTGAGCAGATCAATGGCGGTAATCTTGACACCAAAACCGATCTTTTCGGGCTTGGATGTCTGTTGATGGAAATTCTCCGTCCGGCAAAGCTAAAATCAAATACGCACTCGGAGCCTGATTCTGAGGCAGAACTGGAGTTTAAATCACTTTTAAAACCAGTACAACCATTACTTCAAAAGCTCTTGAATCCTGATCCAGCCCAACGTCCAGCCGACACCAAGACGATTATCGAGTTGATCCGAAGACTTGAAAAGCCTCGCAGGACATGGCTGATGCCCACTTTGGCTGGCATATCCGTTTTGGTATTCATCATCATCGGCTTAACGTTTCGTAAACCGGTTCAACCTGATAAATTAACTCTCACAGTTGAGTTACCAAATTCAATACCTAACGTACCTCAGAACGAACTTTTCCGAGGCGTAACGAGCAAATACTCAATATCGATTGGAAAGAATACGCTTTTTGCATTTGATCCCAAAAGCCAGAGACTGGTATGGGCAGACCCTGAAGGAGGTCTTTTTCTCAAGAACATTCAGCAAGCCGATTCCATTCCAACACGTTGGCAGAGCAATATTAAGCCAGTCTATTTAGCATTGAATCCGACGTGTCAGTATTTAGCGATTGCGTCAAACAAGGGAGAATTGGAAGTCTGGGATTTATCCCCAACTCTTTCGCTTCCCAAACTTCTACACGCAAACAACTTGAAAATGAAAAAACTGAATGACATGGTCTGGTCGGACGAACCAGAACCACGACTGGCTTTTGCCCACACAGATGTCACAGATACGACCAACCCATTTTTACTGGATGTGGTGAATCCATTTTTATCGCAGAATGACAAGAAATATCAATTCAGAAATCCTCTGCCTTATGAGACAAACAAGATTTTTTGGCGGCCAAAATCTGATGAAATCATCTGTATTACAAGTAATGGCGGATTTCTTGGCTGGTCGATACTTAAGCAGCAGTGGACGGTTGCATTTCGAATGCATAATATGCCCGATATTTGGCTTGCCTCAGATCCACAAGGCAATCGCATCATTTCCGCAGCAGTCGACGGATTTTTAATGGAATATGACGGGAAGCCTCAAGCTATCGATCCAAATCCCAGTGTAGCCTTAGGCTGGGGCTTAAAAAAGCGGAGTTATTTTAATGCATCTATACTGGGGCTTGCAATGATCAGTCATAATACTGTTGCCATTCTTTTGGATAAAATGACGGATAACTCCCCAAGATTTATCGTCGTAAATCTTGATGCCTCCGATACCCGGATGTTTGTTCAGCACCGAATCGACCCAAAATTAACGACCAAACTCAAGTCAATGACAAATCGCTCTGGAAGTCCGGAAATCGCCTGCCTTTCGGAGGACGGTGTTGTAAACATTTTTAACCTGACAGATCTGGTTAAGGAATTGAGCCAGCTCAAGGGTCAGAAGTAGCCTGTAATGGATACCGGTTTTGACGATTACCCGATCCTGCGAGAATGATCTCGAACTCCGGTCTTTATTCCTAAGCTCTGATCTCGTAATATAAAAGCATGTGAATCACGGAACCTAAACGTACTACGCACTGGACAAGATCAAAAAAAGATTATGAAAGTCACGTTGGAGGTGGTCGAAGGCCCCCATGCCGGGATGCGATTCGACTTCGACAAGCACGACAACTTCATCGTAGGGCGTTCGTCCCAGGCCCACTTTCATTTACCTCAGCGTGACAAGACTTTCTCCAGATTTCACTTCATGGTCGAGTTCAACCCGCCATTATGCCGGGTGATCGACATGGCCAGCCGCAACGGAACTTTCCTCAACGGGAAGCCCGTGAGCGTTGCAGGGCTGACCGACGGCGACGAGATCCGCGGCGGCGAGACCCTTTTTCGGGTCAAGATAGATCCAGTCGGTTCCGAAGAACTCGGCCAGATATCAGGCAAGTGGGAACGCCTCGCCACAGCATCAAAACCAATACCCCCGAACGATGGGGCGGCGATCAACCTGTCTGGAGCGGACCACGACAAGCCTTCCGCAGGCGATCCTTCCAGCGCACCTGAGCTCAAACAAATCGGCGGCTACGAAGTTCTCTCCGAGCTTGGACGAGGCGGGATGGGTATCGTTTATAAAGCCCGCCATAAGACTTCAAGCCGGATTGATGCCGTCAAAATTATCACTCCTGCTGTCTGTGGCTCAGAAACTGTGATCGGCCGATTTCTCCGCGAAGTGGCGATTCTGCGACGTCTGAAGCATCCGAATATTGTCGAATTTCGCGAGTTTGGTCACGATCAGGGCCAGCTTTATCTTGCCATGGAATACGTCTCCGGAACCAACGTCTCAAGCCTTAGAAAGCGGGCAGGTGGCCGACTACCTCAATTCCTGGCCGTCGAAATTGCCTGCCAGACCCTCGCCGCCCTCGCTTATGCTCATGATCACGGCTTCATTCACCGAGATATCAAGCCCAGAAACCTGCTGGTCACACGCCGTGATGGAAAAGTCTGCGTCAAAGTGGCCGACTTCGGGCTCGCCCGCATGTATCAGGATTCGCCCATGAGCGGCCTATCTTTTACGGGCGAAATCGCTGGCACTTCCGGCTACATTCCGCCTGAGCAAGTCACCAATTTCCGCTCAACCGATCCCGCCGCCGATCAATATGCCATGGGCGCAACGCTTTATCACATGCTCAGTGGGAGCAAAATCTACGACTTCCCTCCCAACCTGGCCCGACAGTTGCTGATGATCCTCCAGGAAGAACCGGTTCCGATCCGCAATCGCCACTCTGCGATACCTGAAGCTCTGGCAAATGCTGTGCACAAAGCACTGGCTCGGGACCCCGCCGATCGTTATCCTAATGTCTCGGCCATGATTGAAGCTTTAGAGCCGTTTCGGACACCTCCTGAAACCACTGGCTTGGCCAGCCCTGAATGAATCGCCACGAACCAGAAATTGCCATGACCTCTGCGGCCAATCCATCGAACCATGCGACTTCTCCTGAACTAGCCCACTTATGTCTTGACTGTGCCAGCTTTTGTCATGACTTGACCTACACCCAAGCCGGTATGCTAATCGATTCCAAGGGCTGTAAACGTGCTCAAAATCGCGGGCTCGGTTTCACGGAATCATCGCATCAAGCCGATTTTTTTCTCACACAAGCCATCCAGACGCTTCAAGAAGCCATCCGATTGAATCGCCGGATCGCATTCACAGGGCTCGAACAACTCTCCTTGGATTCACAAAAAACGGCCCTTGATTTAGCCGAAAATTTACACGCCTGGGTTCTCTCCGGCAATGGGACCACGTCAGTCGATCCATGGGCCATCGCATTCGCTCAAAAGGGCGGCTGGTACGCCAGTTGGACCGAAATTCGGCACAGATCGGACGGCCTGATCCTCTGGTTCGCACCACTCTGGAGTTCCCACCCGCGCTGGCTCGAACGATTCGGCCCTAAATCCTCTCTGTCAAATCTTTTGTCTATTCAGAGCCCGGATGAAGTCGCGACAGATTCTGGCCTAACCAACGAACAGCAAATCCATATCGATCCAGCACACGCACTGACTTTCCTGGCAGATCTCCGAATGGCTCTCAAACAGCCTGATCGAGAGTGCACTGACAGCCGTATCCGTCGACTGCAACAGATGTTCCAGGATTCCCACTGGCTGACATGGGTTCGTTCGGGAGATCCAGAAGGCCTGATCGATCCGTTGTCCACCGCCGAATCGATCACGGAAATGATCGGTCAATCCAACTCTCCAACCCGCCGGGTCGTAATGGCCGATGTCCCCCATTCGCTCAACCCACAGGGCCTGAAAGCCGTACTTTCATGGAGGTCAGGCCTAAACGCCCCCATGTGGTTCTCTCCGGAAGGGCCGGTTTATCGCCCCTCCGAATTTTCTGTTGAGAACGCTGAAGTGGTTGTTGCGTTTGGTGATAGACCACAATTGCGATCAGGTCAGACTGCTCTCTGGTTCAGCTCAGGCCCTGCCACAGCCGACTCGCCTGACATCACTCAGATACCCGTTTCAAAACTCGGCTTTGATGACGCTGGTTCGATCATTCGTGCCGATGGAGTCGCTTTGCATGTGCCTGCAATGGTGAGTCGTCACCGGATTAAAACAAGCGAATTCCTTGCCACAATTTGCAAAGCCTTGAAATCTGGAGGAGCCAGCCGATGAGCCACCTCCTTAAAATCGCCGGCGGCCGCGTGATCGACCCCCAGCATGGCGTAGATGAAGAGCCTCGCGATGTTTGGATCAAAAACGGTCAGGTGATTGACCCGCCGACCGATCCCGACCTGAGGCCCGACCGTACCATCGACGCTCGCGGATATATCGTGATGCCCGGCGGGGTGGACATTCACTGCCACGTGGCCGGGGCCAAAGTGGACGCCTCCCGGCTCCTCAGGCCCGAGGAACGCCGACTGGAATCAGGCAAAGCACGTCATGAGCACAACCACTTTCAGGGCGGCACGTTAGGCAGCTGCCCATCCGCTTCGATCACAGGTCAGCTCTATTCAGGCATGGGCTATACCAGTGTAAACGACGCCGCGATTGCCCCTGCCGGAGCCTATCTGGCCCACGAAGAGCTGGCTGATACTCCGCTGGTCGATCGCAGCATGCTCGTGCTGGCAGGCAACCACCGATATATGCTGGAAGTGCTTGCCAGTGGGGAACATGAGCTGATCGAGCCGTTCGTTCGCTGGCTCGTACGACGCTCAGGCAGCTTGGGGATCAAGGTGGTCAACCCTGGCGGAATTGAGGCTTGGAAACAAGGCAAAGGCCGAATCACAAAACTGGACGATCCCGTTCCCGAATTCGGTGTCACGCCCAGAATGATCCTCGAATCGCTCTGCAAAGCCTCTCAACAAATCGGCCTACCCCATGCCGTGCATTTACACAGCTTGAACCTTGGGCTACCAGGGAACACAGCCACCACTATTGAGACTCTGGCCGCTCTCGCTGGGCTGCCTGTACACCTGGCCCACGTCCAGTTTCACAGTTATGGCGGGAACCCGAACGATCCCGGCTCGCTTAGAGCCGATGTCGGCCAGTTGGTGGAACACCTCAATTCGCATCCTGAAGTCTCCGTGGATATCGGACAGGTTTTGTTCGGCCCCACCACCGTGATGACCGCCGACGGAGCCACCGCTCAATATCTCGCAGGCCTGACTGGCAAGAAACTTCTGGCCGATCACGTCGAGTTGGAAACCGGCTGTGGCGTGATGCCAATCGAGTATAAAGATAAAAATCTGGTCCATGCCGTGCAGTGGGCCACCGGCCTCGAATGGTTCCTTCGAGTGGACAACCCCTGGCAGGTTGCCCTGAGTACGGATCACCCGAATGGGGCAGCCTTTACAGCTTATCCGGAACTCATGGCCCTGCTGGCAGATTCCACTTATCGCGACGAATGCCTGGCAAGACTGCCGGAAGCCGTTCGTGAACGCACCGGCTTGCGCGAGATTTCACGCAGCTATTCGCTCAGCGAACTGGCGATTATCACCCGGGCCGCCCCCGCCAAAATGCTCGGCCTGACCCATAAAGGTCACCTGGGTGCAGGCGCCGATGGAGATGTGACCATCTATCAGCCCTCAGACGACTTGCGCAAGATGTTCGCCATGCCTCGCTGGGTCGTCAAATCAGGCGTTGTGATTGTAGACGACACCGAAATTCGCAATCTGGCAGCCGGTGTGACCCATCGAAGCAACGTGCCTGAACTGGAGCCGGAAGCGCTTGAACCGATCCGTCGATGGTGGAAATTGAACGCCACTTCCGACTGGTCGTCCGCCGATATCGGCACCGCCATGCGCGATCGCCTGAAGCCTGTGAATCTGCGTGGGCAGGGGGGCGAAAAATGAGCGATCCCTTGTCTATACTTAACCTTAGAGTCGGTGATGTCAGTATCGATGACACCTTTGCCGAAGCCTTTCCCATGACAGCCACCCGGCTGATCATCACCTCCATCTCCGAAAAATGGGCGATGATCGCAGCCACCGTCATCACTGGCTATGCCACCAGCGTGATTGCATGCGACGCCGAAGCCGGAATCGAACGCATTTTGACTGCCGATGAAACGCCCGATGGACGACCCGGAATCGCAGTCCTTCTGTTCGCATTCAACCGTGAATCTCTTGAAAAAGCTGTGGTCAAACGTGTCGGCCAGTGCATCATGACATGCCCCACCACAGCCTGTTTTAATGGACTTCCCGATCGTACAAAACCGATCAAAGTCGGCGGTAAACTCAGGCGGTTTGGCGATGGCTTTCAAATCTCGAAATTGATCGGCGACCGGCGATTCTGGCGGGTCCCAGTCATGGACGGCGAATTTGTCTGCGAAGATGAATTCGGAACCACAAAAGCGGTCGGTGGCGGAAATATTTTAATCCTTGGCGAATCGCAACTCAAAACGCTGGAAGCAGCCGAGGCCGGCGTGACCGCCATATCAAAATTACGCGACGTGATTGCACCGTTCCCTGGCGGAGTCGTTCGTTCAGGCTCAAAAGTGGGCTCAAAATATAAAGGCCAAATTGCAAGCACCAATCATGCCTATGCTCCTTCATTAAAAGGGCAGGTCAAATCCGCTCTGCCAAAGGGTGCGAAATGCTGCTATGAAATTGTGATCGACGGGCTCAGCCTCGAAAGCGTTGTCGAGGCCTCAAAAGCGGCTCTTTATGCATCGGCTGCGGCCGATGGCGTGATTGCAATTTCAGCCGGAAATTACGGTGGGAAACTCGGCCCTTATCACATCCATTTAAAAGATCTGGTCAAGCCAGAAGGGCTTTCCTGAAATGTCATGGCGTTTGACCACCCTCAATCATGCAATCGCCCCCGGCCCTGTGGAAGCCAGAGGCTTGGTTCAAGCCCTGTTTGAGACTCATAATGCAACCGATGCCGCACGCCTGCAAATCTGGGCCGGCACAGCCTCATTGCATTTAGCCGATCTGGTCGCCATTTCTGAGACCTCTGGTCCGCACGATACCATTGAATTTGAGGGCGATTTCTCACTCTGGAATGGCCTTGGATTCGGCTTATCGCATGGAAAAATGATCGTTCACGGAGACACCGGAGCACGCACCGGCGGCGAACTGAGCGGCGGATCCATTGAAATTCATGGCCATTGTGGCCCGTGGGCTGCGGTC
>CAMBZY010000106.1 GCA_945872325.1 Candidatus Kuenenia stuttgartensis
AGCCATGATGGCCCGATTTGGGGAAGAGCCTGCAACCGAGGTTTTGGCTGAAGTGGTTCGAGAACTGGCGAGAAAGTCGGGTTCGGAATTGGCCCAAAAATTGGGCGATTGCGGATTACGGGCATTCGCAACAAATCTGGCCACTTGGACGGCTGGTGACGCACTCAGGCTTGAAGTGATTGAAAACACGGATGATAAACTCTCGTTTAACGTCACTCGATGCCAGTATGCGGAGATGTATCGCCGATTGGGCTTGGAGAATCTGGGAGGAACTTTATCGTGTCTCCGAGACTTTGAATTGGCCAAGGGATTCAATCCATCGATCAGACTGGTACGCACCCAGACATTGATGGAAGGGGCAAGTCATTGTGACTTCAGGTTTGAGATGATTTCAGAAGCCGAATGAGCAGAGGGCTGGTTACCCTCAGGAAATTCACTGGGGCTGTCGATTCTTAAAAAACGTTTGTTAGTGCACAATCGTTCGAAGATGGCATGTTTAAGTCATACGGTTAGGCTTTGATGGGGTTTGTTGCCAACCAAACTAACCCGCAGCGCGAGCAAGGGTCGCATTCGTGATTAACCAGGCTAGTATAAGCAACTATAAAATAGGGGGTTACACCTAACAGCATGGCTTCTGGGGCGCTCGCCCTTGCTGGCGCGTCGGGTTAGTTTGGCTAGTGAGCTTAGTCGGAGCGAGGTTTTAAACGCACAAAAAATTGGCAGAACCGATCATTCTGATAGGTGGCAGGATGGTCTGAGACGTTGGAAACCGGTGAGTTTGGCAAAACGATCATAGCCGAAGAAAAGTGGGTAGGAGCTGATGAACGAGAGGCCATATCCAAACATGTAGGCGATTTGGCCAGAAGCTTCTACGACTTCGGTGCTTGCGCGACGACGTCTGGAGATCGGATTTGGACGAATGTTGGTGATTAGGCCCGCTTCACGCAACCTTCGTTCACGAAAGACGTTTCTCGCAGTCAGATCGACATGGTGCATGAAGTCGTAGTCAAGAATCATCGAGATCAGATCGCCGGCAAGTGGGATGGATTCCATGGTCAGTTGTTCGATGAGAGAGAGTTCGACATCCTCTGTGACGGAATCGGTGATTTCATCGACGGGTAGAAGTTTGTCATGGGGATTTGAATTCAGCCTGCTCTCCATCACCCGCAATAATTTCATCATTTTTTGTCGACGTTCAGGTTCGTCAATCGTGGCGAGATCGAGGATCATGACGACGTATTTTCGAGCGGAATCGCCTTGAAGAGCGTAACCATAAGAGTGACCGATCATGGTAATGGTGCGTAGTGCTGCTCCAATAAGTAAAGGTAAATTCAGGAGTTCCGTTGCTGTGCCGCCTAAGCCTGCAATAATTCCATCAAGCATGGCCGCTCGTTCAGCTTTGATGGAGTAAACGGCGGCCAATTGGTCGCAGAATTCGAGAGGCCTGACTTTGAGTTCTTCGAGTGAATCAACACCAGCATCTTTTAAGATGAGTTTGGCTTCGGCAGAGTGTGCTGCCAGATCACCGGTTTTGTGCAGAGTTTTGAGGATCAGGGAATGAGGCACAATCCGCCGGGTGATTTTGGTAAACGGAGAGGTGATTTTTTTGATGACAACGCCTGGGAAGCTGGCTCTGATCGAGAGCCAATCCGCGATATCTTCGACAGTCTGTGCTTCGTATGCTGTGAGTTCAGGCATCGTGGAATCGTCTCGAAACCGGAATGTATCGCAGGATCAATTGGAGACGATAATTTACACTAAAAAAAGGGAGTGCGCAAGATGAAACGAAAGTCATTTTTAAGAATGACTTTCGTTTGATGAAATGATTCTATATGTAGGCCCGAAATCAAGAGAATTGATCAAACCGGGCCGACGAAAATCAGATCGGGTAGAGGTTACCCAAACGGGATTTGGCCGCAGCCGAACCTTTGGAGGCTTTGATCAGCGGGAAGGTTTGCTTCACGCCGTCAACTTCGATTGTGATCAAACCGGTACGGATCACGGAAGTTGCCACCCGCACTTGCTGGGTCTTGCCGTTTGGCAGCCAGATTTTGATGTTCTGGAGGTTTGGTTCAAATGTGCGGCGTGACCTGCCTGTGCACTTGATACCAACACCACCGAGATATTTGGCTTTACCACGAGTTGTAACGTGGTTGCCGAATGTCGTCTTCTTACCGCTGACTTCACACACGCGACCCATGACGGGGAACTCCGATTGATTCGATCACTGACGACGCTTGTTTCAACCATTGCAGGGTTTAGTCTTACCAGACCGTCGGGCTTCACAGCCCGAGCCTGATCCTACCCGACCATGATGGCGCCGAGGTTGTTAATTTGCCGCAACGGGTTCAGGATTATGAGGCTTCGACCGCTGAATATTGCCGCACTGCTCTACCAGATGGCAGACCTTGTGCGGGGAGACCGCCAATTTGCACTGGGGGCAAATGTTGATGGCGGGCATCGTCAGCGCGTCGTGGCTTCGCCTCGTCCCTTTACGCGATTTGGATTTACGTCTCTTTGGTACAGCCACGACCCGATTCTCCGAGCTTCTTGTCCGCCGCAAACTCTATGCTGATCATTACGACAATCAGTCGTCACTTACCCAAAACGTGCGGCGGCTTACACGATTCTGTGTGGGAAGAGAAAAGCATACCTTTTCTCTTCGTCATCCGCAAGTGCGGACTCTGAATTTCTCTGCAAGGTTTCTCTATTTCCATCTTGTCGATCGACACCATATCCCATAACCTGACACATAAACCAATCATTTGGAAACTTTTCCGTCCTCCATTCTGGCATGGGCCTGGAGTCATCAAAATCATGGCCGAGCAATGGTCAACAGCCCGTGTCGGGTTCATCGGGGCTGGTCAAATGGCACGTGCACTCGCCAAACGCCTGAGTGCCGTCGGTCTCGTCTCGCCCGATCGCATGATCGCCTCGGATGTTAGTGAATCCGCCCTCGAACAGTTCGCTCAAGAGACCGGCTCGCTCATCGTCGGGACCAATTCCGATGTCGCTGAAACCGCTCACATCGTCGTTCTTGCCACAAAGCCGCAAGTCATGGCCGATGTTCTCGTGGAACTCGCTCCACGGCTCGGTCAGGGTAAAGCTGAGCCACTGATTGTCTCGATCGCGGCCGGGATCTCGCTTGAAACTCTTCAAAGTGGCCTCGCTGGTTATGGCCGGCTCGTCAGAGTCATGCCCAACACGCCTTGCCTGGTCGGTAGCGGTGCCTCAGCCTATGCTCTTGGCCCCAACGTTCGCCCCCACGACGAGAGAATCGTACGCGAACTGCTACAAGCTGTTGGAGTGGCACACCGTGTCGCTGAATCCATGCTTGATGCCGTCACAGGTCTGTCAGGCAGTGGCCCTGCCTTTGTCTATACGATCATCGAGGCCTTGTCTGATGGTGGAGTCCGTGTCGGCCTCCCGCGCGACGTAGCGACCTCTCTTGCGGCTCAAACGGTGATGGGCGCCGCCCAGATGGTTTTGGAAACGGGTCGTCATACGGGAGAGCTTAAGGATCAGGTCACAAGTCCTGGTGGGACAACGATTGCCGGGATTCATGCGCTCGAGCGTGGTGGCCTTCGTGCGGCTTTGATGGACGCTGTTTCAGCCGCTACGGCACGGTCTATGGAGCTTGCTGCTTCTGCCAAATCGGCGAAAAAGTAAGAATCCAAGACGTCCAATCTCATCTCCAATTGATATATTGATGTTGCCTGATCGATCAAGGTTCGATGATTCAGGCCGTCTCACTTTCGCATTGAATTCGCTTTCTGGAGCCGCCCACTGTCATGGCTGATCGCCCTGTTTTGATCCTCGACTTTGGCTCACAATATGTTCAGCTCATCGCCCGGCGCGTTCGCGAGCAAGGTGCTTTCGCGAAGATTGTCAGGCATGACATCACGGCGGAACGCTGTCGTGAACTGAACCCCATTGGCCTGATCCTATCCGGTGGTCCTTCAAGTGTTTATGAAGAAAACGCGCCGAAGTGCGACTCCGGCCTTTTCCGCCTCGGCGTCCCCATTCTGGGTATCTGTTACGGCATGCAGCTGACCTGCCAGAACCTCGGAGGAGCCGTTCAGCCGTGCCCCTCGGCAGAGTATGGCCGAACCGAGCTGAATGTCCTTACAGGTGAGAATGTTCTGTTCCAGAATGTGGATCCGAAAACGATTGTCTGGATGAGCCACGGCGATCAGGTTCGCGAGGTCGGCCCGGAGTTCATTCCACTGGCAGCCACGCCCAGTTGTCCAGTCGCCGCTGTGCGACATAAGTCCTTGCCAGTCTATGCGATCCAGTTCCACCCTGAGGTTTCGCACACCACTCAGGGTTCGACCATTCTGGGTAACTTTCTGAACCATGTGTGTGGATCCGACGGTTCCTGGACCATGGCCCAGTTTGTGGAACGTGCCGTCGATCTGGTGCGTGAACAAGTCGGGCCTGATGAGAAAGTCGTTTGTGGACTTTCCGGAGGTGTCGATTCGGCTGTTTGTGCCGCCCTGCTGGCTCGTGCTCTGGGCGATCGGCTCGTCTGCGTGTTTGTCGATAACGGCCTTCTTCGTCAGGGCGAACGTGATCAAGTGGCTCAGGCTTTTGGGGAAAGCTCTCAGGCAGAGCTTCGTGTGGTTGATGCTGAAGCCGAATTTCTCGGCACTCTGGCCAACATCACAGACCCTCAGGATAAGCGGATCCGGATCGGCCATACATTTATCGACATCTTCAAAAACGAAGCCCTGTCTATCCCCAACGCCGCCTGGCTGGCCCAGGGGACACTTTATCCGGACGTGATCGAAAGTGGTGGAGATCCTGACGGCCCTGCCGCCACCATCAAGCACCACCACAACGTGGGTGGTCTGCCAGCCGAACTTGGCTTTAAGCTGATCGAGCCTTTGCGTGATCTGTTCAAGGATGAAGTCCGCCGCCTTGGCCTCGAACTGGGCCTGCCTGAATCGATCGTCTGGAGACATCCGTTCCCCGGTCCCGGGCTGGCCGTTCGGATTCTTGGTGCTGTGGATAAGCCTCGTCTCGAACTTTTGAGAAAGGCTGATTCGATCTTTCTTGAAGAGCTTCATGCCGCAGGCCTTTATCGCGAAACTTCGCAGTCGTTCGCCGTGCTTCTGCCGATCAAAAGCGTCGGAGTGATGGGCGATGGAAGGACTTACGATCAGGTGATCGGTATTAGAAGTGTTCAGACCGACGACTTCATGACCGCCGATTTCTCGCGACTGCCTTACGACCTTCTGGCCCGCGTTTCCACACGCATTGTCAATGAGGTAAAAGGCATCAACAGAGTGGTTTACGATATCACTACCAAGCCTCCAGGCACCATCGAATGGGAGTAACAGGGATGCCCTCAGATCGCCTTGACACATTCAACCGCCTTGCCAAAGTGGCCATCGTCACAGGTGCCGCTCAGGGTGTAGGCTTGGGAATCGCCCAAGTCCTGGCTGCTAAAGGCTTGGCCGTTGCTCTGGCTGATGTTCAGGCTGATCAGGCGGAATCTGAGGCAGAAGCCTTGCGACAGAAAGGCTTTCAGGCGATTGGAGTTGGGCTGGATGTGGTTTCGTCCGAGAGCTGGATAGAAGCGATTCAGAAAACCGAGCAGCATTTTGGTGCACTCGATGTTCTGGTCAACAACGCAGGCATCAGCCCTCGTGGGACGGCCGAATTCACCGACGAAGCACTTTGGGATCAGTGTATGGACATCAATCTCAAAGGCTCGTGGCTTGGTATCAAGGCCGCCCTGCCCGGCTTTAGGGCCAGAAATTTCGGACGGATCATCAACATCGGTTCCACTCGTTCCACTCGCCCCTTGCGTGGCCTTTTTGCGTATGGGGTAAGTAAGGCAGGCATGTTGGCGATGACTCAGCAGGTGGCTGTGGAATATGTGAACGACGGTGTGACGTCGAATATGGTTGCTCCCGGATGGGTCGATACGCCCGGCGAACGAATTCTTCAGCAACGCCATGGCCGGCCTGATTTTCCGGCTGGGTTGAAGAACCTGATTACGCCCGGTGATGTTGGCGATGCGGCATGGTATCTGGTCGGCCCAAGCGGTGATCGCGTCAACGGACTTGTGCTTTATTTGGACGCAGGTCTGGCGGTGGCCGACGATGCCGGTATGATTTATTTACCCGATGCCCAGCACAATCGCTACGAACAACGTTTGTAATCACGCTTGCTGGCAGTTTCTCTCCCCCTCAAACTCCTCCCCAATTTGGTCTCCAAGGCTCCCACCATGCCCATGTACCCTTGCCTGAACACATCGACAATTCAGCCGGTTGCTTTATCGAAGAAACTTCCATTGATTTCTAAAGCAGGCTTCAGGCATGTCGAACTCTGGAACGATGAGATTGACCTGCACCTGAGTGTGACTGGCGAGTCGATTCTCGATGTTCGAAAGCGGATTCAGGATAACGGCCTGACCGTTTGCAGCGTGATCGCCGCCATGGGCTGGGCCGAGGCCCCGGAAGCGGAAGTCGATCAAGTATTTGATGAATGCAAACGCCGGTGTGACCAGGCGGCTCAAGTCGGCTCCAAATGGATCGTGGCCAGCCCGCCGATGGGTCATGTGGCCGTGAATGTCATGACAGACCGGCTTGTAAAATTGCTTGAAATCACAGAGCAATCACATATTCAACCGATGCTGGAATTTCTCGGCTTTACCGAGCAATATCACTCTGTTGGCTCGGTTCTGGAAGTGCTGCAAAGTCCTGTATTGGCATCGACACCGATTGTGGCGGATATTTATCACTTGATTCGGGGCGGTGGAGCACTTGAGGATTTATTGAAATTCAAGCCCGGCCAGCTTGGAATTTTTCATATCAACGACCTACCCGCCGAGCCCGATTTTCTGGTCCAGACCGACTACGATCGGGTCATGCTGGGCGAGGGACTGATCGACCTCAAGCACGCGATTGGTTTATTAAAAGAAATCCAGTTCGAAGGTCCGGTCAGCCTCGAGCTTTTCAATAAAAAACTCTGGCAGGCTGATCCGTCAGACGTTTTGAGTGTTGGTTTTGAGCGATTATCAGCACTCATCGCCTGATCCCATCAGCTCTGCCTGACTTCTTCCACCCGGCTGATAATACGGCCATCCGGCAGGCGAGTTTCAATGGCATCGCCTGCCACGATTTCTGAAGCACTTCTTACCACTCGTTTTCCATCGTCTGCCAAAGTCACGCTATAGCCACGCGAAAGCACTTTCAGCGGGCTGAGTGATTCCAGAACGGCTGCCTGTCGTATCAGATTCGTTTCCAATTCCGTCATTCTTCGCTGAAGTCCCGACTTAAGCCGCGATTCGGCTTGCTGAACGCTTGATGCGGCACGTTCGACTACCCTTGAACCTGCGGAAACAAGTCGTCGATCCAGCTCATCAATTCGCCGGCCAGTTTGTAGTAATCGCTGGTCCAAGGCGTTGCGAAGCCTGACATCCAAGCCGTCAATCCGCTGAAGAACTTCACGCAGATCCGGGAAAATATTGGTTGCCGCATGAGTCGGCGTCGCGGCCCGAAAATCGGCCACCAAGTCGCTGACTGAGGTGTCTATCTCGTGCCCGACGGCACTCACAACTGGCACTCGTGAGGCTGCGATTGCATATGCCAGAGATTCGTCATTAAACGGCCAAAGGTCTTCCCGGCTGCCTCCCCCGCGTGTTAATACAATTAAATCAAGATCTTTAATCTCTTGTGCGGACCGAACCGCCTGAGTCAATTTTTCAGCAGCCGTATCGCCTTGCACAAGGCTGTCAATCACGATCAGTTCGACAAGCGGCCAGCGATCGCTGACCACTCTCCAGAAATCGCGAAGGGCTGCTCCGCTAACACTTGTAATCACTGCCACACGTTTTGGAAATTCAGGCAACGGACGCTTCCTGTCCGCTTCAAACAAGCCTGCCTGACGGAGTTTCTCGCAGATTTGTCGAAACGCCAGATCAAGCTCCCCCTGCCCCACAGGTTCAATCCGGGTTGCAATCAGGCTATATGCACCATTTTTCGGATAAACTTCCAGATTGCCATACGCGATCACCTTCATTCCATCTTCAAGGTCGAAGCGGATTCGGGTCATGCTTGATCGCCAGATGGTCAAATTTAATTTCGATGATTCATCTTTCAGAGCACCATAAAAATGACCGCTGGAGAAGACCTTTCCACCGGAAAGTTCGCCTTGGACCGCCACATTTGTGAATCGCGATTCCAAAACGCCCTTCACTCTCAATGTGATTTCGTTGACGGTTTCCACGGCTGATTCGTCGGATTCTGGCTTCACTCGATAGTTATATGACATTTTCGGCTCTTTCTTTTTCAGAGATTCTGATTTAGAGATTATCGTTTAAACAGGGCGTTGCCAAACCAGTGTCCAGTGTCTGTCAGATGTCATTGCCACACACGAGCCTGGGATGCCCAATGGGCTGACCATTTCGGCCACTTCCCTGACCGTCAAAGCGGCATGGAGACTCTCTTCAAACATTTTCTTCGCAATCGGAGGGGCGTCAGCCGCGTATTGTTCGACGATTTCCGAAAGCCTCAAACTATCTATCGGTCGCGCCAGATCTCTGACAAAAAGTGTTCCACCTGGTTCCAGAATCCGAACCATTTCACGGAACACGGATTCAGGGTTTGGAATGTGGTGGATGATTGAATAAATGGGACGCTGGTTGCGCACCAACGGCGAATCCGTCTACGGCACGCGGGCCGGTCCGTTCACCTTCCTCACCTGGGGCACGGCCACGCGCAAGGACAACCGCCTTTATTT
>CAMBZY010000107.1 GCA_945872325.1 Candidatus Kuenenia stuttgartensis
CATGGTCAGGGCCGAAACCGTCAACGATCACCCGATCTTTATCGAAGCCATGGCCGAGATGGTCAAAACCCGAATCGCCAAAGATCAAAAAGCCCAAAAGAAGTAACCCACCGAAGTGCCTGATCAACCCCATCCATCCACATCATCGACAGCCACCGGCACGAATCCAACAACGATTGGTGCAGCGGCTTCGTCGGCTCAGAAAACGGAAAAGCATGTGGTGGTGATCGGGGCTGGCCTGAGCGGCCTCACTGCAGCCTATGAGTTGCAGGAGGCTGCCAAAAAGGCGGGTGCTACCCTTCGGCTGACGGTTCTCGAGAGCCGCTCACGCATCGGTGGAGCCATCTGGACAGAGAAAATCGACGGCTTTCTCTGCGAAGGCGGAGCCGACAGCTTTATCACCAACAAGCCCTGGGCACTTCAACTCTGCCATCGGCTCGGCCTGGCCGATGAAATGATCGGCACGGATCAGCGCAACAGACGCTCTTTCGTCCTTCGCGATCGCCAGATTCTGCCTGTCCCTGAAGGGTTCGTCCTGATGGCCCCCAGCCGGATGTGGCCGATCCTGATCAGCCCGATCCTCTCCTGGAAGGCCAAACTTCGGATGATGATCGAGCCGTTCATCCCGCGTGGAGACGCCAATGCGGACGAAAGCCTCGCATCCTTCGTCCGCCGGCGCCTTGGTAACGAAACACTCGAACGCCTTGTCCAGCCCCTGGTTGGCGGCATCTACACGGCTGATCCGAATGATCTCAGCCTCCGCGCCACCATGCCCCAATTCATTCAGATGGAACAAAAGCACGGCAGCCTGCTGCGAGCCAGCCTGTTCAAGCGCAAGTCAGGCAACGATGTCGAAAAATCCTCCTCAGGCGCCCGCTACGGCCTTTTTGCAACCCTCAAAGCCGGCATGGGCCGATTGATTGAGGCTCTGGCCCAATCGCTGCCCAAAGAAACCATCCAGCTCAACACGGCCGTCAGGCGTGTTCAGAAAGGTCCTGATGGCCAAGGCTGGACGATCGACCTTCTGGATGGCCCTTCGATCACCGCCGACGGCCTGGTATTGGCAACAGAAGCTCATGCCTCTGCAAGGCTTATGGACGAATACGACCCAGAGCTTGCCCGGCTTTTGAGATCCATTCCCTACGCCAGTTCGGCCATCGCTCTGATTGGCTATGATCGCGACAAAATCAAGCACCCCCTGAATGGCTTCGGGCTCGTCATACCAGCCACGGAAAAGCGTAAAACACTGGCCATCTCATTCACCAGTGTGAAGCTCCCGGACAGGGCTCCCGCTGGCAAGGTGCTTCTTCGGGTATTTGTGGGCGGAGCCACGCAGCCGGAACTTTTTGATCTGCCCGACGATGAGATTGAAAAGATCGCCATCACCGAAGTTCAGGAACTGCTCGGCGCAGAGGGCCCTCCGTGTCTTTACAGACTAGCCCGACACACCCGCGCCATGCCTCAATACACCATCGGGCACCAGGAGCGGGTTCAACAGATTTCAGACCAATTAGCCACCCACACCGGCCTGACGATTGCATCCAACGCCCTCTCGGGAGTCGGCGTTCCAGACTGCGTACGAACCGGCCAGATTGCCGTGGAAAAGCTTCTGAAACAGCTTGTTTTTTTGAATAAATATTAAGCCGTTTGGATAAATGAGTTTAAATCACAAGTTCGCAAATATTAAAAAAAAAACGGTAAGCTTCGAATCTAGCCGCAGGGCGCTAGCCCCCGGTTCGAATTTCCATAAAAACAGGGCCGTTCATATCTAGCCGCCGGGCGCTAGCCCCCGGTTCGCGAATCCGTAAAACCGGGCCGTTCATATCTAGCCGCCGGGCGCTAGCCCCCGGTTCGATTTTCCATAAAAACAAGGCCGTTCATATCTAGCCACCGGTTCGAATACCAATAAAAAACCGGGGCTAGCGCCAAGACCGGCTAGAAAATCCAAAGCCACGCTTCGCAATACCATAAAAAACCGGCTGTTCAATCTAGCCGCCGGGCGCTAGCCCCCGGTTCGAATTTCCATAAAAACCGGGCCGTTCATATCTAGCCGCCGGGCGCTAGCCCCCGGTTCGAATATCCATAAAAACAAGGCCGTTCATATCTAGCCACCGGTTCGAATACCAATAAAAAACCGGGGCTAGCGCCAAGACCGGCTAGAAAATCCATTGCAAGGCCTTGTTAAACGCTCCCGATCCTAACTCTTCTGCTGATTATATTTTCTAAACGACACGAAAATTCCTCTCAATTTCTCCTCAAATCCAAACCCTCCATGATAAATATATCCTGTATACGCACCAATACTTTTCTTTTACAGGACACGCTTCCATGATCCACTCCAGCTCATTGCCACCCAGAAATGCAGTTCGTCATGGTCTTTCTAGCAGCCTCCATATTCCCGAAGAGAGGATTCGATATGTCGAGAATATCCAAACGGAACTTCTTCGAATCCATCAGCCTCAATCGGCTGAAGAACGTGATTGTATTTCTGAACTGGCGCTGGCTTGCTGGAAAACTTCGGAATTCGATCGTCAACTTGAACTTCGCACTCAGGCTGAATTTGAGCAGGCCGGGATGATTTTTGATCGACAAAGACTCGACCAGTTCGAAATTGACGAAAAACTCTGGCACTCCAACCCCCGATTCCGGCGCGACCTGCTCGGCCATACGTTTCATGGTGCTTCGCTGTTCGAACAGCTCTGGTCGGAAATCCTTGGCGCACTCAATTCCACGATCCAGAAAATCAGCCTCCAGCAAGCCCGAAATATGGCTCTACTGCTCGGCTCAAGCTCGAATTTCCATGAACTCAGCCGCGACGGACTCTGGCTCTTCAGCCGATTCCTGAAAATGGAACCCAACACAGCCCAAACCATCAAGCTCTGGGCCATGTTATCCAACACCACACTCGTCGCCGGCGATTCCTTATTTATTGACCACCATTTCTTCAGCGACGCCCACCCTTCCACATGCCACAAAGATCTCAAAGAACGCGCCACTCAGGAACATAAATTCTGGGTGTTGCGTAAGAGGGATCTTGAAATGGAATACGCAACCCGCCGTAAACAATTCGCCGAAATGTCGATGGGCACTGGCCTGGGCGATCCGAAACTGGCGAATGATGCCCGACTGGCCCTGCGATATCAGATCACAGCCCAGAACCGGGCCGATAAGCTCGTAAGGCGTCTGGATGGTCTCAAACGACATCGTGGCCTGGTGGAATATCGGTCTAAGATGGCCGAAGAGCGCGAGGCACGGCGTCTGGAGCGTCAGTCTCGCGAAGAGTCTGCCGCTTATACGATGATCGGTGATGTTCAGGATCAGGATGATGAAATGATAGCCCATAACATTGAGTCTGTACTTGAGGATCTGACTGCTCTGGTGGGTCAGATAAAGCCTGACTCGGACGATACGCAAGACCTTTATACAGAAGAGGATGCGACCGCAGTACAAAACAAGGTTGTGGATCAGCCGGTGGAGATTGAAAGCCGTCTGCAAGCCCGGATTGACCGGATGATGAAAGGCCGAAGCCGAAGCGAACGAGCCCGGATCAGAAAGCAGTTCACAGCAATGAACAAGGAACCCGAATTGGCTGGAAGTGCAAACTAACGCGCCGCGCCAGCAAGGGACGCGTAACAGAAAAACAAGGCCATAGGAAACGCAACTCAGAAAAGCCTCGATAAATAGAGCACGCCGCCTGGAATAAACGGCGCGACTCGATCTGGGCCGGGCTCTATGGTTGAGTGGCCTGTGTTGGCGTTGCGGGTACGTTGGAGATCAGGCGGTGCGGGCCTTGCGGCGGCGGGCCAGATAAGCCATCACTCCGGTGGCGATGGCGGCCAGGGCGTAGGTGGATGGCTCGGGGACGCTGACGGGCTTGAAGGCGAGGAATGAAGGTTTGGCTGTACCTGTGCTCCAGGATGTCAGGAAGCTGCCCGACGAATCGAACTTGCTGATGGTGCTGTTGCCGAGATTCGCGGCGTAGAGGTTACCCGAGGAATCGAACGCCAAGCCCAATGGGTTCAACAGATTCGTCGAGGGGATACTGCCGCTGCTGACGTATGCACCCGACGAATTGAACTTGTTGATGGTGTTGTTGTTGTTATTCGCGGCGTAGAGGTTGCCCGAGGAATCGAACGCCAGGCCGTATGGTCTGTTCAGATTTGATGTGATATTGCTTTGGTAAACACCCGATGAATCGAACTTGCTGATGGTGCTGTTGCTGGCATTCGCGGCGTAGAGGTTACCCGAGGAATCGCATGCCAGGCCGTATGGGCCAGCCAGATTCGTCGAGGGGATACTGCCGCTGCTGACGTATGCACCCGACGAATTGAACTTGCTGATGGTGTTGTTGCCGAGATTCCCGGCGTAGAGGTTGCCCGAGGAATCGAACGCCAGGCCCGTTGGGTTCACCAGATTCGTCGAGATACTGCCGCTGCTGACGTATGCACCCGACGAATTGAACTTGCTGATGGTGTTGTTGCCGAAATTCGCGGCGTAGAGGTTACCCGAGGAATCGAATGCCAGACCGTTTGGACTGTTCAGATTCGTGCTGGCGAAGGTGGCCACGCTGGCGGCGATCGTGGCGGCGTTACCGCTTGAGGTGTCGTAAGAGACGATGGTGTTGTCGATCAGAGTGACATATAGCATGTCAACCGCTGGCAATGGTGCGGCGAGGGCCAGCAGCATCAGAGAGCCGCAAGCGATGCGGCTGAGCCTCCTGAAGAAGGCGCCGGCAAATTGGGGGGGGGTGGGCGGATTGAACGTCATGACTTTGAAACTTTCAGGAAAGGGGGTTACCAGACGAGGCATGAAATATACAAAGACGTTATTTAAATAAACAAGAAAGTCTTTATTAAGAAGACAAATCAGGTTTATAGATCTACGAAGTTGAATACAGGCCGGAATATAACATGACAAAGATCAGACTACAAGAAAACGTTCAAAACTTACCCGCCGAGTTAGCAAGGGACGCGTAACAGAAAAACCACGATGGTAAAGCTGGCTGGATCTACAAACTAACGCGCCGCGCCAGCAAGGGACGCGTAACAGAAAAATACGGGCGTAAGGAAAGCGTAACTGAAAAATATGGACGTAAGAAGGGCGATGCTCGCTCTTGGTTGGGATGAGCTTCATGGTTGTGCGGCCCTTGCTCGCGCGGCGGGTTCGTTTGTGGTGGCTGCATTCCTACTCATCAATACCTTGAAAACGATGGGCCTGGCGTGCGCTTTACCACCCGGCGCATTTCCATCAGACTCAGAAGGGCCAATACCCTGCCTGGTGGGAGTGCTGATTTATGGATCAGTTCATCTGCCCCTGTCGCTTCGTCGCCGATCAGCTCATACAACGCCAGCTCTTCAGGCCCAAGGCTCGCCACTGCTGGTGAGACCCGCTTTGTTGATTCGAGTTTTTCAGTCTTTTTGGCTGAGGCTGGCGGATTCGTTTCGTTTAATCCAACAGGCTTCACAGGCGTCTCTGGCCCGCTCTCCTCAAGCTCGAAAAGCCTCAACTGCTGGGCCTCCTGAACATCGCCCATCAGGTGTTTCACCTGCGGCTTCAACTCTTCAATAATGTCGTCCACCGTCTCTACCAGCTTGGCCCCATCGCGTATCAGCCTGTGACAGCCCTGGCTCGTAATACTGTCGGCTGGGCCTGGTACCGCAAAAACGTCGCGGTTTTGCTCCATGGCATGTCTCGCTGTAGACAAGGATCCGCTCCGAATCGCAGCCTCCACCACCACCACGCCCAGACTCAGGCCACTGATGATCCGGTTCCTGCGGATAAAAAGCTCTGCCAATGGAGGGTGCCCCATCGGCATTTCACTGATAATCGCACCCTGTTTGATGATCTCGTTGGCCAATGGAACCATCTCAGGCGGATAGATCTGGGATAGTCCATTCGCCAAAACAGCCAGAGTTCGGCCCCCTCCATTTAAAGCACCCCGGTGGGCGGCTTCATCAATGCCTCTGGCAAGCCCTGAGACCACTGTCATGCCGGAACGAGCCAAAGATGTCGCCAGTTTATCAGCCATTCGTCGACCATACTGCGTCGACCTGCGCGAGCCGACCACCGCCACGGCCAATCGGTCTATCGGCTCAATCCTGCCCTTGACAAAGAGCATGGCAGGGCAGTCGGGCATCTCCAGCAGACACTCCGGAAAATTCTCGTCCGATTGCAGCATGATCGCCACCTGGTGGTCGTTGCACATGGCAATCTCTTTGTCGATATCCGAGTTGTCCAAAGCTCTGGCGATTTTCTCAGCCAGCTTTGGCCCGACATTATCCACGGACTTTAATCGTGATTCACCAGCTCTGATGGCGGCTGAGGCTGTCCCAAATTCGTCCAGCAGCTTACGGATCGTCACGGGCCCCACACCACTCACCAGAACCAGCGCGAGCATGTCGCGCACCATCATTTCACGATGCGAGGCAGCATCATCAGATTCCATCGGTGGCTTGGGCATGATCGTTTCACAGTCCTTTGCAATCGGGATTTGTCAGCCCGATATGGTTTTCAATTTTCAGGATTACTTAGGGATTTCAAAACGGCAATGATCTGCTCATCAGTCGGCTCGTCTGTCAGCGTCACCTTTCCAAGTCTACGTGGAATGACGAACCGTACACGGCCGGACTTATTCTTTTTGTCGTGCTTCATCGCTGCCATCAACAATTCGATATTGCAGCTCTTCATGGTAGTGGGCAATTGCAATCGGGTCAGCAGTTTGATGAGCCTCTGCGTCAGTCGAGAATCGATCCAGACCAGACTTTCCGCCAGTTTCGTCTCAGCCACCATGCCGATCGCCACAGCCTCTCCATGGAGGTATTCCCCATAACCAGCCACATTTTCAATGGCATGGGCCACGGTGTGACCATAATTCAGAATCGCTCGCTGGCCTGTGTGTTCAAGTTCATCCAGTTCCACCACGTTCGCCTTGAGCCTGCACGAACGAGCCACCAGATGCTGCAAAACGGTGGGATTGCGGGCCAGTGCAGCCTCGGCATTGGCTTCAAGATATTCAAAGAATTCAGGATCTTGAATCACTCCATATTTCACGACCTCAGCCAGCCCTGATTTAAATTCGCGTTCAGGCAGAGTCTGCAAAGTATTGATATCAATCCAGACCCCGATCGGCTGATGAAAGGCCCCGATCAAATTCTTGCCACGTGGATGATTGATCCCGGTCTTGCCCCCGACAGAGCTATCCACCTGAGCCAGAAGTGTGGTGGGAATCATGATCAGAGGCAACCCGCGATTGAAGCTGGCGGCGGCGAAACCAGCCAGATCTCCGATCACTCCTCCGCCCACGGCAACAATCAAGGTGTGGCGATCCGCCTTCAAGTCCATCAAACGATCGTAAATCGAAGATAAGGCGAAGAGTGATTTTGACGACTCCCCGGCCGGAACTTCTGCCAAAGCGGTTTCAAGACCCATTTCAGAGAGCGCTGCGGCATACGGTTCAGCCCAGGTTTGAATCACGTTGGAATCGCTCACGATCAAAGCCTTGCGACAGCCCTTACCTGACCATGTTCGTTCCAGAGAGTCCTTGATAAAGTCGATAAATTCAGAGCGATCGAGACTGGGGTCACTGACCACCTCAATCGGATAGGAACGGAGGCCGAGGCTGACACGAATCGTTAAAGAATTTGGAGGGTTCAGCGACATGGTCTTCTTGATTTTGTTAATATCTGTTGGATGGGTTTTGGGGAGGTTCGGTTTCGGGCCAACGGCATTGGCTTGCAACTGATCTCAGAATCAGAGACAATTTTGACAAATCCAGACCATTTGGTCCACGATATAATTGTTCATCATACAGGATCGAACGATTTCAGACCCTCTGATCGACTAGAAATTTGCAGAACAGACGGGCTCTCCGGTTCTCTAATCCACACACAGACAAGGGTTTCGGCTTACATAACATGAGAGATGGCCCACGGATGAAATCACCTGATTTTGAACCGTTGCCGCTCAAAATAGGCCACTGGAGAGGCTGGCGATGGCAGGCTCACATGCTCCTCTGGCTCTTCCCGGCCGTAAAGCTGGTGATGTCAGCCCCGGACGGAGCACGCGGCCTGGCGGTTGGAATTGCCGATATTCTCTGCTGGTTAAGCGCTGTTGGCCTGCAGATTCTGATCTGCCCGCAACGGCCAATTCTGATGACGGAAGAGGACGAATCGGCCGTGATGACTGTCTGGCCGCTCGGTCTCTGGCAGGACGGGCTTTTTTCGAGCACTTGGAGACTATTCGACCAAGGCTTGTCTCGCATCCTCCAGGCTCCTCTGGCAAACCTTGTTACAGCTTTAAGTTGCGGAGTCATCCTTGGTATCTCCCAAGTTCAGATGAGCTGGAACCCGCTCACCTTTGCCGGCCCATGGTTGATCGATGCTGAGCCGGTTCGAATATGGTCAGGCATTTGGTGGATCGGCAGAATCGGGCACGCTCACTGGATACTGGCACTGGCTGCAGCCTTACCAGCCATGCCCATGGCAGGTGGACAGGCGGTCGCGATTGTGCTCGATAAAATCCAGTGGCCTGAAACGGACGCCCGGCGGATTCGCCGCTATCTGGCTGTCGGAACCGCGATCGGCTTGATTGCGATTGGCGCAGGCTCGGCCCTGATCGCCTATCCAGGTGGATATTGCATGATGATCATCGGCATGATTGTCGGCATGGAGGCTCGAAGGCAGGCCAGACGCGATGCAGCCGTCGCCTTTGTCGAGGCCTTTCTCACCAGTGGCCTGATCGACGATGA